>CADBME010000022.1 GCA_902795715.1 uncultured Lachnospiraceae bacterium
ACGCCTTGCTGCAATGAACGTCTCATTCCTGTTTTGCTGATCATGACCAGCAATGCACCGGATACCATGTACCAGGGGCTTCTTGGGAATTATCAGGCGACCTTGAGTCGTTTTGTGGGACCGACAGAACTGTTAATTAGTGGTGATACCCTCCAGCTAAAGGACTACAGTAAGACAGATTGGCCCTGGACCTTGTTTGATCCGGAAGCGAAATACAGAAGGCATGACACTGTATTTCCCGAGGAATGCAATAAGGCTTTTGAGATGGGAGCTGCATTGGTCAGGTAGGGATAGTAGGGATGAGTCCGGATGACTGGCACTTATAAAAACCATGATGAAAATGAATCAAAAGAGTAAGGACAATGATTATGGGGATTTTTGATGTTAATGAAGAAAAATTACAGGCTTTATACCACAGAGCATGGGTTGAATCAGGAATGAGTCATGTCAATCCGAGAAAATACCCCTATCTGGACAGGGCTTTGCAAATTTATGCCAGGGAGAATGAATGCACATATGACCAGGCATTGATTCTGGCTAAGACAGGAAAGAAGGTCTGATCGTCTGCTCCTGATTACAGTCTGGCCGGCCTGGCTGACCAGCTGGGTATCCAGGTTCATAGTCAAAATCCCCAGGAGGAGCGATGCCGGATTATATGGCAGCTCTATCGGAGAATGGAGCGGTCTGGAACTGGAGAGAAAGACGGAGCTGGCCAAGGTAAGAAATCAGGAGAAAATGGGGGGGTGAATCCGTCGATGGCGAGAGAATCCATGATTGAAAAGATACACCTTACATCCAAAGGGCCTATCCACTATTGGATCAATGCTCCCGGACAGGTTACCGGTAAAGATATACAACTGATATTTCTGCCGGGACTTACAGCTGATTACAGGTTATTTCAAAAGCAGATAGACTACTTTGCTGATAAGTATCGCCTCTTTGTCTGGGACGCCCCGGGGCATGCTTCTTCCTATCCCTTTGAAATGACATTCAGTTTAGAAGATAAAGCGAATTGGTTGAATGACATACTTGACCTGGAAGGATACCATAATCCCGTCATCATCGGACAGTCCATGGGCGGATATGTGGGACAGATGTTTGCACAGCTCTTTCCTGAAAAACTGCAGGGCTTTGTCTCCATAGATTCGGCTCCATTACAGAGACGGTATATGACCGGCGCAGAAATCTGGCTTCTCAAACGGATGAAGCCGGTATACCGTTATTACCCCTGGAAAGTCCTGCTAAAACAGGGAACCAGAGGAGTAGCTGAATCAGTCTATGGAAGAAAACTGATGCTCCGAATGATGATGACCTATGACGGGGATCAGTACAGATATGCAGAACTGGCTGGCCATGGTTACCGCATACTGGCAGAAGCCGTCGAAGCGGATTTGCCATATGAGATTCCATGCCCGGCCTTGTTAATCTGTGGCGAAAAAGATCGCGCCGGATCATGTATCAGATACAATAAGAAATGGCACAGAGAATCCGGAATTCCCATCAAATGGATCAGAGGAGCCGGACACAATTCCAATACGGATAAACCGGACAGGATAAATCATTTGATAGAAAGATTTGTAGAGAAGAAGATCAGGTAGGATGAAGTGTTAAGGGGGAAACCCTTGCAAGGATATCTACCTTGAATATAAAGGAGACAATCATATGTATTACGTACCGGATGGAACAGAACGTTGTGGTTTTTACGAATGTGAGGAATGCAGGCAGAGGTTCCTGGATGTCCGTATTGCACCGCGTATTCCATGCCCCTATTGTGGAGAAGAACATGACATGGAAATCGGACCGGATGATGCCATGCCGGAAGAGAAAGAGTTTGCAAAACTCCTCCAGATGATACAGGGTGAGGATGTTGAGAAATATGATACCTTGCTGAGCCTTGCAATTACAGGAGGAGATTACAGTTGGATCTGACGGATGGGATGTTATAGTTTTGTAGTAGTAAATTTTGAGACAGAGGGCAAAGATGAAAAAAGTGAGATCCGATAAGCGGATGAAGAACACAAGTAAATTCATATCCCTGATTTTGCGTCACAAACCTGAAGCCATCGGTATATCACTGGACGAACATGGATGGGCAGATGTCCGGGACTTGATTGATGGAATTAACCGGTCCCCAGGTCATTCCCTGGATATGGAGAAGCTGGAAGAAATAGTGCGGACTGATGAAAAACAGAGATATTCCTTTAACGAGGATCATAACTTGATCCGGGCTAACCAGGGGCATTCTATACCGGTAGATGTGGAACTTGAGGAAAAGACTCCTCCGGATATCCTCTGGCATGGTACCGGCGAGAAATATGTCTCTTCGATCGATGATCAGGGCTTTCTCAGTTGAGGAACATGTGTCTTCCTTGTTTTGGTGGACTGGGGATCCGGACCAGGATCCCTGGGTTTGGAGAGAGTTGATTGCAGCAGACCACCAGGTAGCCTATGGAAAGTTCTTTGATAAAAAAGCCGGGTTTATCAGCCTCAGATGGCTGCCCTATTTCGCGAATGCCCGAAGAAACGGTTATGATTTTGATGCACGATGGGAAGACGGCCTGGCCAGTCGCAGGGAAAAGATAATTATGGACCAGCTGACGGACAAAGATTCTGACGGAGACATGACTTTCCCGGACAGACAGATTCTTTCAACGAATCTAAAGAAACAGGCTGGCTTTGGAAAAAACGGGGAGAAAAATTATCCGGGCATCATTACCGGACTTCAGATGCAGACCTACCTTGTGATTTCTGATTTTCACAGGAGGGTGAATAAGAAATGGGCCGCTTATGGTATGCCTGTCTCAGTCCTCCAGCCTCCGGAAGCCATCTGGGGATATGAGGCTGTCACCAGTGCTTATCATGAAGATCCTGCAAAATCCTGGCAGAGAATCTATGATCATATGGAGAAACTGTATCCCGGACACAAAGATAAGGATGTCGTTAAGATGATTGGGAAAAAACCGGCATGAGGGAGTATCTGTGAATTGAGAAGATGGGGGAATGGCCATGCATCTAAATAAGAAGCATTTTCGATTTATAGGCACTATTGCGTTCACTATTCTAGGTGTCTTTATAGTTCCTCATATTGTAAAGAAAATGGGTGTTTATTTTTATAAAATTTCTTTAAAAAGGGATGAAATTGACTTTGACAATCTTGGCCCTGAAATTGTGCCAAAGGACCAGGAAAGAAAAAGAATCCGGAGAAGGAGGTGGAGCAATAAATATGGCAATTAACACGGATAAGATAGCGCAGGAAGCCATAGAGGCCATAGCAGAAAAGATTAAAAATCTGAATACACTTAACATTATTGTTGCCGGGAAAACCGGGGTTGGAAAAAGCACTCTGATCAATGCCGTATTTAAGGAGAAATTAGCCGAAACGGGCATAGGGAAACCTGTCACTGACCACATGAGGAAGATTACTAAAAAGGGCATTCCCCTTGTCATATATGATACACGGGGATTTGAGCTGGGAAAAGAAGTGCAGTCTCAAGTGAAACAGGAAGTAGTGGATACTATTAATAAAGGAATTGCTGCTCATGATATCAACAAGGCTATCCACTGTATATGGTACTGTATTAACACAGCATCAAATCGTGTTGAGCCTGAGGAAATAGAGTGGTTAAAAGAGCTTTCAAAGGAAAACCAGATAACCCAGGTTCCGATCATTATTGTTCTGACTCAATCTTTCTCCAGAAAAAATGCAAATGAATTGAGAAAGTTGTTGTTAGATGAAAACCTGGATGTTGTTCAGATTGTGCCCGTACTTGCGCAGGACTACGAAATCGATGACGATTATGTTGCCAAATCTTACGGCTTAGATGTACTAATTCATGTGATGGGGGAAGTGTTGCCAGACGAGCTGGTGGACACACTTCAGAATGTTCAGATAGCTTGTCTGGCTGAAAAGAAGAAAAGAGCCCAGGCAATAATCGCTGCATCAACGCTTGCAGCCGCTGGAGAAGGGGCAGCACCGATTCCTTTTCAAGATTGTATGCTTTTGATACCAACACAGCTTTCCATGATTGCTTCGATTACCGCAATATTTGGGTTTGATGTCAATAAAAGTATTCTGACTGCTTTTCTTTCTTCCACTTTAGGTACGGGAGGGGCAACATTACTTGGGAAAACCATAGTTTCTAATCTGATAAAAATGATACCAGGTGTAGGAACGGTTGCCGGCGGAGCAATATCTGCAGGCACGGCTGGTATTATTACAGCAGCTCTTGGAGAGGCTTATGTCGGGATTATGTCTCTGGTTTTTAATGGAGAGATGAGTATAGATGATTTATCCACCAAAAAGGGCAAAAGTATTATGACAAATCTTTTTAAACAAGAACTGATGAAGAAAAGATAACAAACCAGAGCCAATTCATTTCTTCTTACACCCGGAGGAAAGCGCTGACACGCTGCGCAACGCAAAGGCACTCGCCAAAGCGGTTAAGATTAAATAATTAGATTGAAGGAAAAGAATGTGAAATGAGAATTATTATCTCTCCGGCCAAGCAGATGCGGGTAGACACGGATTCATTTATCTGTAAGGAGCTTCCGGTTTTTATGGATAAGACGGAAGTTCTGATGAAATGGGTCCGGAGCCTTTCCTACCAGGAACAGAAAAAGCTCTGGGCCTGCAGTGACAAGATCGCTCTCCAGAACACAAAGAGATTTGCCACTATGGATCTTACCGGGAATCTCACAGCCGCTTTGCTGGCCTACGACGGAATTCAATATACCTATATGGCGCCGGCGGTCTTTGAAGATGGTCAGTATGATTATTTACAGGAACATCTCCGTATCCTCTCCGGATTCTACGGGGTACTGAAGCCCATGGACGGGGTAGTTCCATACCGCCTGGAGATGCAGGCCAAAGCAGCCGTGGAAGGACACAAAAACCTCTATGACTTCTGGGGCGACAGCCTGTATCGGGAAGTCATTGACGACAGCAGGGTCATTATCAATCTTGCCTCCAGAGAATACTCCAAATGTATTGAGAAATACCTGCAGCCTGGCGACCGCATGATTACCTGCATATTTGGCCAGCCCCAGGGCGATAAAATTGTCCAGAAAGGGGTCTATGCCAAGATGGCCAGAGGGGAAATGGTACGCTTCATGGCAGGAATCCAGGCCGGGACACCGGAACGGATCAAGGCATTCAGCTGGTCCGGATACCAATACGATCCCAACCGCTCATCCGATTGTGAATACGTATTCATCCGCACCCAGATACCCGGTAAAAGAAAAAAATGAATTACTAGAAAACACAAATGAAACATTTGATAACAATTGATAAATACAAATGTTATTTGATATTTATGGATAAGTATAGTATTATATTTTTTAGAAGAATTGTGATGAAAGACAACTTCTTCATCATTTTTTGCAAAAGAAGAAAGGAGAGAAAATTATGGCTTTTTGTAAAAGATGTGGACAGGAAATACCTGACAATGTAGCAGTTTGTCCTCACTGTGGTGAACCTCAGGGTGCAGGATCAGCCCCGGCAGCAGACGATAACGGCGGATTTGGATGGGGACTTCTTGGTTTCTGTATTCCTGTTGTAGGATTGATTCTTTTCCTGGTATGGAAAGACACTAAACCTGTTACAGCGAAAGCAGCCGGTATGGGAGCCCTTATTTCTGTAATTATTGGCGTAGTCTTCTATATTCTTGCCTTTATCATAGGCATAGCAGGAGCTGCATCAGCCAGCAGCGCTGTAACGACTCTGCTTCTCATGTAACAGCCATGCAGCCAACGGCCAGGCAGCGGCTGATCGGATGGTCTTACAAATACCTGCCCATGATATTCGGATGCCATTGCATCCCGGAACGATGTCTGGCCTATAAAGGAAGGCCATTTCCAATCTGTGCAAGATGCACAGGCGAGGGAATAGGAATTCTGCTTGCCATAGCCGCAATCGGAATCAGGCATCCGGCATGGTATATCCTCCTCTTGATGGTGGTTCCCATGCTCCTTGACGCCATCGTTCAAAGAGTTACATCTTATGAAAGTAACAACACAAAAAGGCTGATCACGGGAGCTCTGTTCGGATATGCAGGATTCACTTTGTTACTGCTATCCTTTTGGTATACATACCAGTATGGCTATCATTTTGGATTGAGAATATTTAGATAATGTGGGACAGTGGGGACGTTTCTTTCTGTCCCACTTTGTTAAAGCCGAAACAAAGTGGGACAGAAAGAAACGTCCCCACTGTCCCACTATATAGGAGGTGGGGGAGTCTATGACGCTGGAAGATAAAGGAAAGAAAATTATAGAGGATATAAAAAAGGAAACGGGATCCAATCCGGTTGGGATTTTTAAAAGAATGGCGGACAAAGATTATATCAATATTCACGGTCCGGAACATCATGTGCTGGATGGGGCTTCTATTCTAGTGGCTTTCCACAATGCGGGAGGTCAGATTGATCTGGATGAGAGTTTGAACCGGCTTCTCCGTGAAGGTCTTCGGATGCCGGGGGCTATGTGCGGCTTGTGGGGAGTTTGCGGTGCTATTACTTCCGTCGGAGCGGCGTTGGCTATTATCGATAAGACCGGGCCTCTTTCTGAGGATGGCAGTTGGGGGGATCATATGGCTTTTACTTCGGCTGCTGTACGTGAAATGGGGACCATAAATGGCCCCCGCTGCTGCAAAAGAGATGCTATGATTTCTTTTAAGAATGCTGTGGAATATATTAACCGTACCTATCCGGTTAGCCTGGAGTACCAGACGCCCGTGTGTGAGTTTTCTCCAAGGAATCAGGAATGTATCAAAGAACGTTGTCCTTTTTATCCAAAACACTACTAATCGTTTCCATCATTTTTTCCGTGTCCAGAGGCTTGGCTATATGACCTTGCATTCCTGCCTGAGCTGCCGCGTCCATATCATCCTTGAAAGCGTTGGCTGTCATGGCAAGAATTGGAATAGAGGCCAGCAGGGGATCTTCCAGGGCACGGATTTTTTGGGTGGCGGTGTAGCCATCCATCACGGGCATCTGTATATCCATAAGAACCAGGTCATAGTATCCGGCCTGGGAAGAGGACACCTTATCCACAGCTTCCTGACCGTTTTCCGCGGTTTCGACATCAAAACCTGAATGGTTGAGGATCATAGAGGCAATCTCCGTGTTGATCGGGTTGTCTTCCACCAGGAGAATTCTCGTGCCTTCAAAATGATAATCGAGGTAATCCCCAGATGAGGATCCTGAGGATCCGTTTCCGGTATTTTCATCTCTGGCTTCCTCCAGGGGGAAAGTCAGATGGATGATGAAAGTCGTCCCATGCCCCTTCTCCGTCTCCACTTCGATTGTTCCACCCATCAGATCGATAATATTCTTGGTGATAGCCATACCCAGGCCGGTACCCTGGGTCTTGCTGATGGTGGAAGTCTTCTCCCGCTCAAAGGGGGAGAAAATATGTTTGACAAAGTCCTGGCTCATGCCGATACCCGTATCTTCCACCCTGATCGCATAGTCACCGTTTTCTTCATTGGCATCAAACTCTTTCAAAATCAGGGACACCCTTCCGGCCTCCGGTGTGAATTTTCCGGCATTGCACAGAAGATTCATCAGGACACGGTTGAGAAGAACCTGATCACAGAGCACCCATTTGTGGCTGGTGTTTTTGGATATTGTAAAATGAATATGCTTTTCTTCCAGCTGGTTTTTAACCAGATCCCCTGCCTCTTCAAAACAGGTTTCCAGATTCACAGGAATCGGATTCAACTGCATCCTTCCACTTTCAATCCGACTCATCTCAAGCACATCATTGACCAGCTCCAGCAGCTGCCGGCTGGCCCCGGTGATTTTGCGGACATATTGGGTCTGCTCTTCATAGCTGACCCCTTCTCTGGAAGCCAGGTTGGCATAGCCTATGATGGCATTCAGAGGAGTCCGGATATCATGGGACATATTGGAAAGGAAGAAAGTCTTAGCCCGGCTGGCTTGCTCAGCCGCTTCCAGCTCCGCCTTCAGATGTTCATGCTCCTGAATCCTGTCGGTAACCCGCTGGATCAGCACAAGCATAAGAAAAACAAAAATACTTCCCCCAAAAAGAATACCGGCAATAATCAGATCCGGCTCACCAAACAAACCGATAGACAGGTAACCGGCCAGAAAGAGAATCAACAGAACAACAGGAATCCTGAAAAGACGGTGTTCTCTGGTCCAGTCTCCCCGTTGCCTTATATGCCGTGAAAATAGTATATACAGATAAATATTGCAGGCCATCAGCGCACTGCCACTATATATCATTAGATAGATTAATAGATTAATCATCCTGACTTCCCCTGTCTGCGAAATGATTGGATTGCTGCTATAAATTTACATTACATTTTTAATTATACAGGAAAAAAAGAAATCAGTCTATAAAAATGGGACAGTGGGGACGTTTCATATTGTCCCACATTGTAGAAACCCTAACAATGTGGGACAATATGAAACGTCCCCACTGTCCCACCAGCTTATTTCCACTTACTGAATCCGATTGAGTTCATAGTGACGCCTGCTTTATATTTCTTTAAAAGTTTATCATACATTTGGAAAGCTGCTGCATAGCTCTTCCCGATGTCGGCTGAGTAGGAGGCTGGATTGGGAACCGGAGTTTCCGTACCTCCCGAATCGACATCGTAGTAGGCCGATACGGTTACGCCGCTTCCTTTGCCGTCAAAGGCGGTGGTGATTTTGCCCCAGCAGGTATAACCTTCGTCCGTTGCAGCGTCACGGCTGCTTTTATCAAAACGGCCGGAGCTGCCATTGATCAGGTCAATATTGATTGAGTAATCATAGTGGTGACCTGCTGTGGTATCCGGTCTGACGATATGGGTGAACCGCATGGGGTTTTTATCTTTGTAGGCTTCGATGCGGGCTATGAAATCTGTATCTTCCTCATTTGGCCAGTTGGCTTCGATGGCATAATAGGTTTTGCCATCGCCGTCTGTATATTTCTTTCCTTTTTTTACAACAAAATCGCGAAGCTTTCTGGCATTGTAGCGGGATTTCTTTACCACATAAACCTTGCACTTGTACTTCTTTCCCTTTACCTTTGCGGTAATGGTGACTTTGCCTGTTTTCTTAGCGGTAACCTTGCCTTTTTTGCTTACCTGGGCGATTTTCTTGTTGGAGCTCTTCCAGGTTACCTTTCTCCTGGTGCCGGTAATTTTCAGTTTATAGGTTAACTTTGGTGCCAGATAAATGGTCTTTTTGTTGAGTTTGACCTTGGCCTGTGCGGGTTGTCCGGCTAGAAGAAAGGCAAATGCAGTCATAAATATAAGAGCAACTAAAACAAAGCCCCTTTTACTTTGTCTTTTCATCATAAACACCCCCTTTACTTCATTATCAGTTTAGATTGTTAAAAAAGAACAGAAAAAATAAATGAACAATTTGCAGTATTATTATACATAAATGTCTTACAATTAGCAATAG
>CADBME010000023.1 GCA_902795715.1 uncultured Lachnospiraceae bacterium
CCCTATGCTTCTAATGCCCTCAGGTATTTCATATTTTTCTTTTGTATTAGGACAACAGACCAATTTTTTCTCTGTCTTTATGAATAGTACTCCATCTATTACTGCCAAATAAGGATTTTCCGGTGATACTATAAAACTAATATTATCGCATAGCAAAAAGGGATTTATCCCCATACTATTAATTTTATCCGGTAACAATAGGCTTTTCAGGTTTTTACAAGCGTTAAATGCATAATCTCCTATATTTGTCACACTCTCCGATAGTTTTATGTCTGACAGGTTAAGGCAAGATTGAAATGTACCTTCTCCTATGCTCGTCACATTGTTTGGTATGACTATGTTTTTTAGGTTTATACAGCTTAAAAAAGCATAAGTTCCTATGCTCGTCAAACTCTCTGGCAACGATATGCTCGTCAGTTTTTTACATTGAGAAAAAGCAAAATCTCCTATACTCTCGATTCCTTCAGGCACTTCAAATTCATCCTTTATATCCGGGCAACAGACCAGTTTTTTCTCTGGCTTAATATATAAAGCCCCATCTATTACTGCCAGGTAAGGATTATCCGGTGATACAATAATATTAATATTGCCGCAAAAAATAAAAGGATTGCTTCCCATACTTGTGATATTATCCGGCAGCGTTATTTCTTTCAGGTTTTTACAATTGCTGAATGCATAATCACCTATGCTTGTCAAATTATCCGACAGTATTATGTCCGTCAGATTCTGACAATTTGAAAATGCACCTTCTCCTATACTCGTCAAATTCTCTGGCAGCGTTATATCTGTCAAGTTATCGCAATAATCAAAAGCATGATCTCCTATGCTTGTTATACCTTCCGGAATTATAATTTCTTCTAAGTTTTGACAGGAAAAAAACGCCTTCTCACCAATAGCTGATACTTTACGTCCACCCAGTGTATCTGCGACTGTCATCGTTTTCAATTCAGAACCGCTTGAATCATAGCCTGTGATCATAACAGTACCATCTGAAAGGGCTTTATAATTATACGGTCCCACAAGTTTTTTATCTCTTGCAAGCACTGGAATTGACAATATGGTTACAAACAACAAAGCTAACGTGATTATCTTTTTCATCCAGCCAACCTCCGTTCCTCTTGCAGTTAATCGGAAAGAACCATCTCTGTTTCTCCCTGCTATTATTTCTTGAAACTGTGAAGCATGTTGTGAGAAGCATATTTACTGCAGCAAAAGAGCTCTACTAAAAAATGTGCCTTAATCTCTCCGGACACTGACAATATCCCCGATATCGCAGTTGAGATAATCACATATGCGAACAAGCACAGTCAAAGCCACAGGTTCTCCCCGTGACATTTTCGTAATCGTGCTGGTACTGATCTTCGTTTTCTTTGCCAGCTCGGTCTTATTCAAGCGCTTATCAATAAGCAGTTTCCAAAGATTGTCATAAGAAATAATCATGGTGTTATCCTCATCTTGTCTTCACGAACTCAAGCCACAGAACGACATGATGAATTATACCGAAAATGTGCCGATTTTTCAACGAATGTCAACGACTTCTCGCTATTTAACGTCAGAAATTCAAATATTTCTCTTTTCCTCGCGAAAATATAGCCTCCTCAAAAATCAATCAGGTATATCCCGATACGGATCTGTGTATATGTCCCCTTTTTCTCAATATGTTTGATCTTTGCGATCAGCAGCTTACCCGCATCCATGAGCCTTGAAAAAACGATGTTGTCTTTTTCCGGGATATATCCGAGTTTTTCTTTCTTCTCATTTAGGACCAGGATGGCATTCTCATCGAATTTATTATTCTCACGCTGAAGGGACAATCGGTCATTTTCCGCAATCCTTTCCAGCACAGTCTTATCCTTCAGATAACTGGTCCCGGCAACAAAAGTATCAAAGAGATCAGATCCCCGAACTTTTGCGTATATGAGATCAGGATCTGCATCGCTTCCTTCCGGTACTGATCCCGCTGCAAAAGGAGCATTTCATATTCTTCGTAAGCCCCGTTTTTCACTTTAATGATCTGCATAATTCAGCGCCTCCCATCCATAGAGTTCATGATACAGACTAGTCAGCAGATTTCCGTCAATGGAGGCTTTGGCAAAGAAATCGTCCACATCTCTATACCAATGTCCATTGAAGCTGATCACACATTCACCGTCTTCCATGACTGCTTTGATCTCCATCTTTTTTCTTTTGTAATAGAAGTATACCTGCACCGGCTCCCGGAGTATGACATACAGGTCATAAAGATCAAAATCCATCGGCTCGATTTTGGGAGGCAGCTTATAAAGATCCTCAACCAGCCATTTCATGATGTTCAGATCCCCAAAGAACGGATGGCAGCTGATGCGCTGGGCCAGGAACTCTTTTGCGGAAAGAAGAAGATCCTCAGCCTCATCAAATCTTTCCTGTTCTATTCGGATTCGCGCCAGTCTGGTAAAAATTTCCGGAAGAGGATCATTTACATATCGTGCGTCTTTGATCTTCGGATACAGGCCCTCGATTATCTTGCAGTATCTGGCATAATCTTTCTCGACATAATAGCCGTTCTTGTACATGTCAGCGATCTTATAGGCACACTGAAGATCCCCCTTTTCCATGCCTTTTGAATAATAGCGGAACGCTTTTTCATAGTTACGCTCTCCTGTGCGGCCGTAATACCAGATATACCCGAGGCACATGTCTGCGTTCGGGTCCTGGCATTCGGCAGCCATCTCGTAATATTTCAGCGCCAGATCAAACTGTTTCTGCTCATAGTAATATCCGCCGAGGCTCATCATGTACCTGGACTGCCCGGTTTCACGGATCAGAAAGTCCATGGCCTCTGTATAACGGAACACATCCTCTTCTGTGGGGGACTGGATTTCATAAAAATCATATTCTATCTTCATCGCTTCCTTTATGGTCATGGCTCCTCCTTCCCGGATTTTCGGAACATATGTTCTCTTATCCTATATGCACCGATAGCTGCAGCCAGAAGATCTGGTTACAGAGTTGAGTGCTAAACTAAATTCCTTATTGCAACGGTAAATTCCGCATGGGCTGACTTTACCTCCGCACATCTTCACGGCTATAC
>CADBME010000024.1 GCA_902795715.1 uncultured Lachnospiraceae bacterium
GAACCCTCGCACCGCTCTCACGATCTACACCCTTAGCAGGGGCGCCTCTTCAGCCACTTGAGTACTTCTCCATATGCCTAAATAATAATAGGTATTATTCAGTTATGCTTTGCCATGCAAAGCGCTTTATTATACTAACAAAAAACAGATTCCATGTCAAGACAATCTTTTTTTATTTTACAATTTCTTATACTATTGCTTTCTCCACTCTTCCGGAGCACTTTCATAAAGATTATTTCCATGACAGTCAATAATAACGACTACCGGCAGATTTTCGACCTGAAGTTTTCTTATAGCTTCTGTTCCCAGATCCTCATAAGCGACCACTTCCGCTTTTTTTATACATTTTGAAAGAAGAGCACCTGCTCCCCCAATCGCTGCAAAATAAACTGCCTTATTTTTCTTTATGGAATCGATGACCTCCGGCGATCTTTTTCCCTTTCCAATCATACCCTTTAAACCGGCATCAAGCATATCCGGAGTATACCGGTCCATTCTGCTTGATGTCGTAGGTCCGGCTGAACCAATCACCTGCCCTTCTCTTGAAGGACTTGGACCAAGATAATAAAGTATATTTCCTTTAAGATCCACCGGCAGTTCATCTCTGTTCTTCATAGCCTCATACATTCTTTTATGGGCTGCATCTCTGGCTGTGTATAGGGTTCCGGTAAGGTAAACATAGTCTCCGGATTTCAGAGAAAGATAATCATCATTGGTAAAAGGTACGGAAATGTTTTTATTCATAACAACCCCCTGGACAATACCGAGTGAATTCAGAACTGACTCTAATCAAAACTCCTTCTTATATTATAGTACTCTTGTAACGTGTCTGTTTACATGGCAGCACATATTAATGGCAAGGGGAAGACCTGCTATATGTGTAGGATAAGTATTAATGTGTACGGCCAATGCCGTAACGGTTCCTCCTAATCCGGCCGGTCCGGTCCCCAGCTTGTTTATCTCCAAAAGAATTTCTTCTTCCAATTTCCGTATATGGGGTTTTCTGGAATGTTCGCCTGTCTTTCGAAGCAAAGCTTTTTTTGCCATCAATGCTGCTTTTTCAAAAGTACCGCCCAAACCTACTCCTACCACTACGGGGGGACAGGCATTGGGTCCGGCTTCTTTCACCGTATCAATAATAGCTTTTTTCACTCCTTCTTCCCCATCTGCAGGTTTCAACATTATAATCCTGCTCATATTTTCACTGCCAAATCCTTTAGGAGCCAGTGTTATCTGAATATCTTCCCCGGGGACGATGTCATAATATATCACGGCAGGGGTATTATCTTTCGTGTTTTCTCTGAGAAGTGGGTCATTTACCACTGATTTTCTTAGATAACCTGATATATAACCCTGTCTGACCCCTTCATGCACTGCGTCCTCAAGAGATCCTCCTTCAATGTGAACATCCTGGCCTATACTGATAAATACAACTGCCATTCCGGTGTCCTGACAGATGGGAATCCTGTCTCTTCCTGCTATTTCCAGGTTATCCTGCAACTGGGAGAGAACCTTTTTTCCAAGAGGGTTTTTTTCCTGATCATAGGCATTTTCCAGTGCCCTTTTCATATCTTCGGAAAGAAAATAGTTTGCTTCTGCACACATTTCTTTGATATTTAATATTATTTCTTCCACATGAATATTCTTCATTTATGATTCTCTCCTGTTCAATTGTGATTATTAAAATCAAGACCCCCATCTTTTTTCAAAAAAGACGGGGGCTTAAGCTGTATATTCCGTCAGAATCTTATTCTATTCCATCCGGTCAGAGCTATTCTCCTCATCGAGATCATCCTGCAGATTCTCTTCTTCTTCCGTTTTTTCAATTAATCGAACCTTGGCCACACTGGCTACTTTGACATCCTGTTCCTTGTCCACATCGACTAGTTTGACTCCGGAAGTATTTCTTCCTATTTCTGAAATATCGGCGCATCGAATCTGAATGATAATTCCTTCTGAGGTAATCATGATAATTTCTTCATCATCAGATATCAATTTCATTCCGACCACATTTCCGGTTTTTTCACTAATCTTATAGGAAATAAGTCCTTTTCCCCCTCTTTTTTGTATCTTATATTGGCCGAGGGAAGTTCTCTTGCCCATACCGAATTCTGATACTATGAGAACATCACTGCCTTCGGAACCTGTCTGCATGCCGATGACTTCATCTCCCGGATTCAGACGCATTCCCATAACTCCCATGGAAGTTCTTCCTGTGTTCCTAACATCATTAAGGAGAAAATGAATACTCATTCCTTTTCTGGTGGTCATGAATATATCGTCATCTTCTTTGGCGATCCTAACATCGATCAGCCGGTCATCTTCTCTTAAAACAATTGCATTCAGACCATTTTTCCTGATATTATCATATTCCTTCACCCTGGTTTTTTTAATCATACCTTTTTGGGTAGCCATAACCAGGTATTCCCCTTCTTCTTCCTGATTAGAAGGAATGATGGCAGATATTTTTTCTTCAGGCTGCAGAGGAATAAGATTAATAATATTAACGCCTCTGGCGATTCTTCCGGATTCCGGAATCTCATAACCCTTCAGACGATACATTCTTCCCTTATTGGTAAAGAAATAAATGTAGTCATGGGTGTGGGACATAATAATCTGATCAATGGAATCTTCGTGGATCGTGTTCATACCCCTGATTCCTTTTCCTCCCCGGTTCTGGCTTTTGAAAAGGTCGGCTTCCATCCGTTTGATATAACCCAGCCTGGAGAAGGTAATTACGGTATCTTTGGTGGGAATCAGGCTCTCATCGCTCAGATCATCGACATCCATTTCAATGGAAGTTCTCCTGTCATCTCCGTATTTATCACGAATCAGTGTTATCTCGTCTCGAATCACACCAAGAAGTATCTTTTTGTCAGAAAGAATTGCTTCATATTCCGCAATTTTTCCTTTAAGTTCATCATATTCTCCCTGAAGCTTTTCTCTTTCCAGACCGGTCAGAGCCCGAAGACGCATATCCACGATAGCCTGGGCCTGAGCCTGGGAAAAATCAAATCTTTCCATCAGTCTTTCCCGGGCTTCGGTTACATTAGCGGAGCTTCGGATAATCTGTATCACTTCATCAATGAAATCAAGGGCTTTAAGGAGTCCTTCCAATATGTGGGCTCTTTCTTTAGCCTTATTTAATTCATACTCGGTCCTTCTGGTCACCACTTCTTTCTGGTGATCCAGATAACAGACCAGCATTTCTCTGAGATTGAGAACCTTAGGCTGGTTATCCACCAGAGCCAGCATATTCACTCCAAATGTATCCTGGAGCTGGGTATGCTTATAAAGCTGATTGAGAATTACATTGGCATTGGCATCCTTTCTGGTTTCAATGCAGATTCTCATACCATGGCGATCCGATTCATCCCTCAGATCTGTAATTCCATCCACTCTTCTGTCCCGGACAAGAGAAGCTATCTTCTCTATCAATCTTGCTTTATTTACCATGTAGGGAATTTCGGTGACAAGAATTCTCTGCTTACCGTTTTGCATGGGTTCGATACTGGTAACTGCGCGAACTTTGATTTTCCCTCTTCCTGTCCGATAAGCTCTCTCGATTTCCTTTTTCCCGAGAATCATGGCTCCGGTCGGAAAGTCCGGTCCTTTAATGATTTCCATGAGTTCTTCGACAGATGTATCCCTGTCTTCTTCAATCTGATTCTCAATTATTTTTAAAACGCCATTGATAGTTTCCCGCAAATTATGGGGAGGAATATTGGTAGCCATGCCTACGGCAATACCCTGAGCCCCGTTGACCATAAGGTTAGGAAAACGGGAGGGAAGAACGCTGGGTTCTTTCTCTGTCTCATCAAAGTTGGGAACAAAATCTACTGTGTCTTTTCCTATATCTGCTGTCATTTCCATGGATATTTTCGACAGCCTGGCTTCTGTATACCGCATGGCGGCAGCGCCGTCTCCATCCACGGAACCGAAGTTGCCGTGACCGTCAACCAGAGGATATCTGGTGGACCATTCCTGGGCAAGATTTACCAGAGCTCCATAGATGGAAGAATCACCGTGAGGATGATATTTACCCATGGTATCACCAACGATACGGGCACACTTTCTGTGAGGTTTATCCGGACCGTTGTTAAGCTCAATCATGGAATGAAGTATTCTTCTCTGAACCGGTTTTAAACCGTCTCTGACATCAGGAAGGGCCCGGGATACGATGACACTCATGGCATAATCTATATAGGAGCTTTCCATAGTCTGCTTCAGATCAATTTCATTGATATTGTCAAAAATATTATTGTCGTCCATAGTATCCTCCATCTGAATATAAGTGCCTGTTCATTATATATCCAGATTTGTTACATATTTTGCATTAGCCTCAATAAACTGTTTTCTCGGTTCAACCCTGTCGCCCATTAGGGTATCGAAGGTGAGATCCAGTTCTGATCTGGAATCATCATCCATATTCACCCTCAAAAGAATACGGTTTTCAGGATCCATGGTTGTTTCCCAAAGCTGAGAGGCATCCATCTCTCCCAGTCCCTTATAACGTTGAATCTTGTTATTGCCATCTCGCCCGATTTCAACAAGAATATTATTCAGTTCGGTATCATTGTAGGCATACCATACTTTACGGTTCTTCTCAATCTTATAAAGAGGAGGCTGAGCCAGATAGACATGTCCCTGCTTGATCAGCTCCGGCATAAAACGATAAAGGAATGTAAGGAGAAGGGTGGCGATATGAGCGCCATCCAGATCCGCATCTGTCATAATTATTATTTTGTTATAGCGAAGTTTATCTATATCAAAATCTTCGTGAATCCCGGTTCCGAAAGCCGTAATCATAGCACGGATTTCTTCATTTCCCAGAATCCGGTCCAGTCTGGCTTTTTCTACATTCAGTATTTTTCCTCTCAGAGGTAAAATAGCCTGGGTAGCTCTGCTTCTGGCCGTCTTGGCGGAGCCTCCGGCAGAGTCTCCCTCGACAATAAAAATTTCACAATTCATGGGATCCTTATCCGAACAGTCTGCCAGCTTCCCAGGTAAACTCATAGTCTCAAGGGCAGATTTCCTCCTGGTAAGATCCCTGGCTTTTCTGGCAGCTTCCCTCGCTCTTTGGGCAAGTATGGCCTTTTCACAAATAATTTTGGCTACAGAGGGATTCTGTTCCAGATAATAGGTAAGACGCTCACTTACAACACTATCAACAGCACTTCTTGCTTCACTGTTTCCCAGTTTCTGTTTGGTCTGACCCTCAAATTGAGGCTCGGAAATCTTTATGGATACAATCGCTGCAAGGCCTTCTCTGATATCTTCTCCGGAAAGATTCTGGTCACTTTCCTTAAGAAGCTTATTCTTTCTTGCATAATCGTTGAATGTTTTTGTCAGAGCGGACCGAAATCCCACAAGATGGGTGCCGCCTTCCGGGGTGTTGATATTATTTACAAAAGAATAAATACCTTCATTATAGGAATCATTGTGCTGCATGGCCACTTCGACCATGACATCTCCTCTCTGACCTTCACAGTAGATGACATCCGGATACATGACTTCCTTGCTTTGGTTCAGATATTCAACATACTCGCTGATTCCACCTTCATAATGGAAAATATCTTCTCTTTCCTGGTTGGGTCTGAGATCCTTAAGGACAATCTTCAGGCCTTTGGTAAGAAAAGCCATCTCTCTCAAACGTTGTCTGAGTATGTCATATTCAAATATGGTTGTTTCGAATATCCTTGAATCAGGGAGAAAACGAACCTCGGTTCCACTGATATCCGGATCAATCTTATCAACAACCTTGAGAGGATAGATAACACTTCCCCTTTCATATCTTTGACGGTATATTTCCCCTTCATGGAAAATGTCTACTTCAAGCCATTCAGACAGGGCATTGACCACCGATGCACCTACACCGTGGAGTCCTCCGGATACCTTGTAACCTCCACCACCGAACTTACCGCCGGCATGAAGCATGGTAAATACAACTTCCACAGCCGGCAAACCGGCTTTGGAATTTATTCCTACCGGTATTCCTCTTCCGTTATCAATAACACGGATGGAATTATCCTCTAAAATATTGACTTCAATATGATCACAATAACCGGCAAGGGCTTCGTCAATAGCATTATCAACGATTTCATAAACAAGATGATGGAGGCCTTTTTCTGATGTGCTTCCGATATACATGCCAGGACGCTTTCTTACAGCTTCCAGTCCTTCAAGAATCTGAATCTGGTCCGCACCGTATTCTGCTCCTGATGTTATCCTTTCTTCACTCATATTTAACCTCCTGTTTTCTTTCTTTGTATTCCTCGATGTTTCCCTCTATCACTCTGAATACTTTATCAATCTTTATTCTGCTTCCTACGAATTCATCCAATCCTGTACAGGTTACAAGAGTCTGTATATTCTGTATGTGATGAAGAAGTAATTTTTGCCTTTGGACATCCAGCTCAGATAGTACATCATCAAGTAAGAGAACCGGTTTATCTCCTCTCCTGTCTTCAATCAATTGTATTTCCGATAACTTCAGAGATAAAGCTGCCGTCCTCTGCTGTCCCTGTGATCCGAAACGCCGAATATCAATTCCATCAATAGTAAATCGCACATCATCCCGGTGAGGTCCAACTGAAGTGGATCCGGATTCTATATCCTTATTCTGACGCTGAATCAGTGCAGAGGCCAGATCCTTCTCATCTGTATTATATTCATATTCCACTTTGATTATTTCCCTGCCACCGGATAGCTGACCATGGATTTCTTTCATCATCTTATCTATTTGCAGGATGAATTCTTTTCTTTTTCTGATCAGGTAAGAAGCGGAAAGGATCAGCTGCCTGTTCCAACCATCGATGGTCTCCATAAGGGCGGGAAAAATTTTAATCTGTTTTAATAAATTATTTCTTTCTGAGAGAACTTTATTATATCGAACAAGATGATCGAGATAGACCGGATCCAGCTGGGAAAGTTCCATATCCATAAATCTTCTTCTTCCTGCCGGACCGCTTTTGATGATAGCCAGATCTTCCGGTGAAAAAAGCACTACAGGTATATTTCCCATAATCTCACCGGTTCTCCTGACCGGAACTCCGTCAACAGCAATTCCTTTGGAATGACTGCGCCTCAGATGGACATCCATCCTGTGGGTCAGGTCATTCTTATGATAGAAAAGACGAATATGAGCTTCATTGCAGTTAAAACGGATCAGTTCTCTGTCTTTACTTCCCCTGTGGGAACGGGTGGTACTACTGACGTAGACAGATTCCAGAAAATTCGTCTTTCCCTGGGCGTTATCCCCATAGAAAATATTGACTCCCGGAGAAAGGTTAATCTTCATCGAATCAAGATTTCTGTACTGTTCTATTTCAACGGATTCGATAAACATAAAACTTCTCCTGAAAAACGGCTATTCCGTATCGGATGGAGCCTCGATCACAATCATTTCCCCATCATATTCAACCACTGCGCCATTGTATAATTTTTTTCCTCTTCTCAACTCTACTTCTCCGTTAACTTTTACCATTCCTTCCGTAATCACATACTTTGCGTCTATTCCGGAAGTAACCATGCCGGCTGCTTTTAAAGCCTGACCCAGTTTGATAAATTCATCTTTTATCTGGAGATTTCTCATCATATGACCTCAACTGTTCACATTAATGGGAAGAATCATATAATAATAGCTTTCTTCCTGATTTTTTATAATACAGGGTGCAATGGGATTCATCATATATATTGATACCTCTTCTTCATCAATTACGCGAAGGGCATCAACAAGGAAACGAGGATCAAATCCGATTCGAATATCTTTCCCTTCTCTGGAAATATCCAGACGGTCATTCATCTGTCCAATCGGTGCATTGATTCTCATACTCATGGTTTCATCTTCCAGCTGGAGGATAACCGGTCTCTTCTCTGATTCACTGGTAAGTAGTGTGGCCCTGTCAAGACACTGAAGGAAATCCTTTTTGTTTACAATGATTTTTGTTTCATAATCTGCGGAAAGCATTCTTCCCAGATCATAGAATTTCCCTTGCAGAAGTCTGGATACCACAAGAGTATTTTCAATCTCAAAGAGAATATGCCTCTCGGTAATATAAATATTCACCGTTTTTTCTGCGTCCCCCGGAAGAATCTTCATGATTTCCGTCAATGTTTTTCCTGGGACGATAACCTCCATGGTGTCATAAGAAGAAGAAAGAATACACTTTCTGATGGCAATCCTGTGAACATCCAGTGCCGTAACCGTCAGGGTATTTCCTTCAATATGAAAAAGCTCTCCCGTCATTATCTTATTATTCGCATTAGCCGAAACCGAAAAAATAGTCTGGCGGATGATTTCTTTTAAATCAAACTGGGATATCTCCACCTTTTTATCTCTTTCGATTTCAGGAAGAAGAGTAAAATCATCCCCTGATAAGCCCATCATGGCAAAGAAGACATGTTCACAGCGGATTGATGTTTTTCCGTTTTCATCGGATTCAATTTCTACCTCGCTGTCGGGAAGCTTTCGGATCATATCAGAAAACAATCTGGCTTTCAAAGCAATTTTTCCCGACATGATTACCTGGGCATCCAGCACGGTTTCTATTCCGAGTTCAGTATCGTTAGCTGTAAGGCGAATTTTATCTTCTCCTATGCTTTCGATTAAAATGCATTCAAGCAGGTCCATAGTGGAATTGGAAGCCACGGCTCGGGAAACATGATTGATTCCCGACATCAGAAGGGTTTTATCGCAGAGAATTTTCATGGTGGTGTATAACTCCTTTCCGGGAAAGTTATATATAAATATATAATAAAATTTCAGTAGTAGTAGTAGTAGAGGGGGTGGAAAATGTGTACAAACCTTAAGAAGGTCTGATACAGCCATATTTCTTAAAAAATAATTCGGTATAACCATGTGGAAATGATGGAGATAGAAAAAATATTATCCACATGGAAATATCAGGAAACCTTCCAAAAAATGATTATCCACATGCAATCAACATCATATCCACAGCTTATTCACATATTAGTCCACTGTTTAATTACAGATAGATTTCTTCATTCCTGACTTATTAATATACTTAGAAAGAATACGGAAGAGATAATCCTCTACTGTCTGGAAGGATCAAGTTTCTTTGTGATAATCTCCACATTATTTTTAAGAATGTCATCATGGTTCAAAGCTTTACTGATTTTATCTGACCCGTGCATAACTGTAGTATGATCGCGGTTTCCGATGTATTTTCCTATATTCTGAAGAGAGTCATCGGTATATTTTCGGGAAAGATACATACAGATCTGTCTGGGATTTGCAATCTCCTTACTCTTTTTCTTGGAGAGTATGTCTTCTACACTGATGTTATAGTGTTCTGCCACGACAGAAACGATAAGCTGGGTCGTGATTTCTCTCTGATTATCTATGGCGTCTTTCAGAGCCTGTTCTGCCAGGGGCAGGCTGATCGGACGGTTTTCCAGGCGGGCAAAGACGCAGATTTTGTTGAGGGCTCCTTCTAACTCACGGATATTGGATGTGATATTGTTGGCCACAAACTGCATGACATCATCCGGAATATCAAGATGATCCAGTTCTGCCCTTTTATTCAGGATGGCCATCTTGGTTTCATAGTCCGGAGGCTGGATGTCCACCGTAATTCCCCATTCAAAACGGGAACGAAGTCTTTCCTCAAGAGTGGCAATCTCTTTGGGATGCTTATCAGAAGAAATGACAATCTGCTTTTTTGCCTCATGAAGTTCATTAAAAGTATGGAAAAACTCCTCCTGTGTACTTTCTTTTCCTATAATAAACTGGATATCATCAATCAGCAGAACATCAATATTACGATATTTATTTCGGAATTCAATATTCTTATCAAACTTCAGAGAGTCAATCAGTTCGTTAGTAAACTTTTCGGATGTTACATAGAGGACTCTCAGATGAGGCTGCTGCTGTATAATATGGTGGGCAATGGAATGCATAAGGTGAGTTTTTCCCAGTCCGGCCCCTCCATAGAGAAAAAGAGGATTGTAGGTAAGGCCGGGAGACTCAGCAACCGCTACAGAAACGGCATGAGCCATCTTGTTGGTTGGCCCCACGACAAAGGTGTCAAAAGTGTATCTGGGGTTCAGGTTGCCGCTTGGTTCCGGGGCAATCGAATTGGGAGTCGGCTTAATGGTTACAGCCGGCTCATGGTTATCAGTAAAAAGGATTTCATACTTAGTTCCTGTAATCTGCTCAATGGCCATGGAAAGGAAAAAATCGTAGTATTTGTGCTTGATAAATTCGATTCCTCTCCCACCCTGGACTACATAAAAGGTGATGGTATTATCTGCGATAGACTGGATGATCAAAGGCTTGATCCATGTTTTGACAGCCACTTCAGAGATTTCGTGCTGCTGTACAAGATTATCCAGTATTTCAGACCATTTTGTTTCGATAATTTCTCTCAAATCTGACATAAACTACTCCAAATGAATCTATTTTTCTTGAAAAAATCCGGAAATAAAAGGCAATAAAAGAATACCGCATAATAATGTGCGGTAAACTTTCTCTGGCTTATAGGTAACTTTCTATCTTGAAATGATGAACAAGTATTATTTTTTGAACGAATCCTTTCTTTATTAATATATAGTCTATAACAGAAACGTTATTTTTTCAATATGTCAATAGTTAGAAAAATTAAAGGAATATACTATTCTTGTTGTGATATTTTTCAGGCCTCCTGATTATGTGGATAATAATAGTGGATAAGTCTCCATAAGAAAGATATTATAAGGGCGTATGTGAATAATGTGGATAAGTTGAGAAGACTTATCCACATTATTTTCGGGAATAGCTATTATTGTTTTTATGGGATATATTAAAGGTTCGAACAAAGCATGTATATGTAAAATGTGGATAAATGGACAATTATCCATAAGTTATACACAATATGTGGATAAGGGGATGAAAATCTGTGGATAAGTGGAAAATTCTGTGGATAAAAAATGGAAATTTTATAGATTTTCAGTATTATTTCATAAAAAAGAATTCCTTGACTTGACATATGTTTTTCAATATAATGGGAGTGATGCTTTTTCAGCAATAAAGAATACGAATCGAAGGAGGTGGCTTCGCTATGAAAATGACATATCAGCCGAAGAAGAGACAGCGTTCTAAAGTTCACGGCTTCAGAAAGAGAATGAGCACTGCTAACGGCAGAAAAGTATTAGCAAGAAGAAGAGCAAAAGGAAGAGTAAAATTGTCAGCTTAGGCCGCAGGGGATGTGGCCTTTTCTTTTCTAAATGATTAAATACGAATCTTTAAAAAAGAACAGGGATTTTCGTCTGGTTTACCATTCGGGGCGGTCTAAAGTAAATCGTCTTTTTGTCATGATTGTTAGAGAGAATGACAGGCCGGTCAACCGTTACGGGATATCTGTAAGTAAAAAAGTCGGTAACAGTGTAGTCAGGCATCGGATAAAAAGGGTGGTTCGGGAGATCATCCGTTTAAATAATGATTACATATCGCAAGGTTATGACATTGTTATCGTTGGGCGCTCCGAATCGGCAAGCGGAGATTATCAGAAGATGAAGAGCGCCATCAGGCATTTGTTGAATTTGCATCATCTGTTGAGTGATGATTATCCGATATGAAAAGATTAATGATCCGATTAATAAAATTATATCAGAGATATCTTTCTCCGTTAAAAGGGCGGGCCAGCTGTATTTATATTCCAACATGTTCGCAGTATGCCCTGGAGGCGATTGAGAAATATGGCGCATTTCGCGGAGGACTTATGGCAGCCTGGAGAGTCCTGCGCTGTAATCCATTTTCCAAAGGTGGATATGATCCGGTGCCTTGATTAAGGAGGATAAGTATGTTATTGACCCAGTCAACGACTCCCATTATAGGTCAGATCGCGGTTTTGCTGGGATATGTTATGGAGTTTATCTTTCGAGCACTGAGTGCAGTAGGCATTCAGAATATAGGACTCTGTATCATTATTTTTACCGTTATCGTGCGTATCTTAATGCTTCCCATGACCTATAAGCAGCAGAAGTTCAGTAAGATGAGCCAGGCTATGCAGCCTGAGATTCAGAAAATTCAGAAAAAGTACCGCGGTAAAAAAGACCAGGTCTCCATGCAGAAACAGAATGAGGAAATACAGGCTGTATATGATAAATATGGCGTAAGCATGAGCGGAGGATGCCTCCAGCTTGTTATTCAGATGCCTATTTTCTTCGCATTGTATCAGGTTATTCGTAATATTCCCGCTTATATTCCTCAGGTTAAGGATGAGTTTCTTGCGATCGTCAATGGAATTGATGTCAGTAGTCAGGCTACTATTGAAGCTATTCAGAAAGCCGGAAAAGGAATTGCTTCCGCTTATGTACATGTTGATAAGCTGACTGCAGGGACCAGCAGCAATCAGATTAATAAGGTTATTGATGTACTGAATTATTTTAATAAAGAATGTTGGGATGCTCTGGCTAAAGCTCTTCCTAATGCAGCTGATGTGATAACAACACACTCTGAAAAAATCATTAGGATGAATGATTTCTTTGCAGGAATCAGTGTTACTCAGATTCCGGGATGGAAGCCAAGTATCTATTGGGTGATTCCTGTTCTGGCAGCATTATTCCAATATTTTGCCGCCAAGACTATGCAGTCTCCGCAGACCGAGGGAGCCGGTTCGGATATGTCCCGTTCCATGACCATGATTATGCCATTTATGTCTTTCTTCATCTGTGTGACTACACCTGCCGGTC
>CADBME010000025.1 GCA_902795715.1 uncultured Lachnospiraceae bacterium
CTCTCAAGAGGACTTTCTTTTGCCTCATATTTCGTTAGATAGGACTGGGAAATAGCGACTACCGGAATATAGGTTTTGTCATCAACTTAGATTTCAAAGGTATATATTCCTTCATCATTTTCCATGTATTTAACCCAGTTGTCACGCTTATCCCCGTTGGCCGATGCTTCCTCATAGGTTCCGACAAAGAGATTCTGGTAGCCGGTGCTTGAGAGAGAAACAAGAAGATAGGTTCCTGAGCTGTCTTTCTCGACATAGGCGGAAACGACTTTAAACATATTCAGTTTGTTTGTAATCGCAAGTTCCTGCTTTAAAAAGAATCTCTCTGGTGGAATGGCAAGATAATACTGCTCCTTGCTTGTCTTCCCATCACTTTTCAGTGGTGCTATTGGGAGTCCCTTGCCGCATACTGATTTGGGGAGAGTGATGTCAAAGGCTCCATTTACTAATTCCAGATCACGGGTTAAAGTGTCGGTGATCAGACCCCAGTGGATTCCTGTGTAGACCGTAGTGGTTTTGGGTACATAATGGATGACTACATTATCGCCATCCAGGGCTATAGTGGTGCCACCTTCGGGACTGGGAGAGAACATACCGAAACCGCTTCCGTCAGCCTTGATAAAATTCAGCTTGATGCCGCTATAGTCAATAGCATTATCGGTTACGGCAGCCTTGCCTGCAGCGGGAATCAGCAGGATAGCCGCTGCGATTATGACTGTCATGATCATGTTTTTGATTGCTTTCATTTTTTCCTCCTTGCCATAGTGTTTGTAAAAATATTGTGCCTTTGTTTACAGTTGCCATTTATCTCAAGGACTGTCGTCACAGGACAGTCCGCGATAATGAAATTGTGTGAAAAATCAAATTCATAGCTTTTCATGGTTTCCATCATAGCCTTTCATAATTCCCCAATTCTTTTGCCGTCCGGATCAGATCCTCCATCCTCCTGTTGCCCTCTCCTATAGTCACTCCGGCATCGATAACCTGTCTGCTGCTTTTTACCAGGTCCAGGGCCCGTTCATAGGCCGGGTCGCTGATGGCGCAGAAGGGCTTTTCGCTAACCACTTCGGCAGCAAGAAGCCTGGCCAGCTGGTAATCGACATCATTGGTATAGAGGATGCCTGCCCGGAAGGCTGTGTTTTGCTTTTGCAGCTTGCGGTAGACCGGAATTCCGGTTCCGCAGGATGACAGGACCATGACTTCCGGCTCTCCGGAAGGGGATGCCAGTTCGATGCTTCCGAACCGGGGATCGAAAAAACCGTTGTCGATGTCGTAGAGATCCCGGATCAGTTTTTCTTCAAATATTTCTTCCGGATCCCCGTAATGGAAGATGTGATCTCCCTTTACGCAGACGATTTTGTCGGATATTTTCATGGCCAGGTCGATTTCATGCAGGGACATGATTACGGTGATTCCCTTCTCCTTGGCCATGCCCCGGAGGATGGCCAGAAGCTCCAGCTTGTGACGGACGTCCAGGAAGGAGGTCGGCTCATCCAGAATAATGATATCGGGCTGCTGGCATATGGCCCGGGCCAGGAGGACCCGCTGGCGCTGGCCGTCGCTAATGGCATTAAAGTCCCGGCTGCCGATCTCCTCGGCGTGCACAGCCTTCATGGCTTCATCCACAATAGCTTCATCTTCAGGACTCAGCATGCCCAGCCGGCCGGTATAAGGATAACGCCCTGTGGCCACCACATCGTGGCAGGTCATCAGCTCGGGATGAAGGCGCTGGGTCAGGACAACGGCCATGCGACAGGAAAGCTCCTTGTAGGAATAAGCGGACAGGGATTGGCCTGCGAACTTTACATTTCCCCCGATCATGGCAAGCTGCCGGGTTATACTCTTTAAAATGGTCGATTTGCCGGCCCCGTTGGGGCCGATCAAAGTAACGATTTCCCCCTGGCTGATTCCGATATTGATGTCTTTGATTAGTGGCTGGCCGTTGTATCCGACGGTCAGCTGTTCCATTTGAAAATAATAATTCTTCATGCCAGGCCCCTCCTTTACATCCGGTCTTTGTTGCGCCTAAGCAGCATAAATATGACGATGGGAGCTCCGAAAATGGAGGTAACCGTACTGATTCGCAGTTCGGTGGGAGCAAAGGCCATTCTGGCGATGAGATCACAGATCATACAGAAAACAGCCCCGCCCAGGAAAGTGCCGGGTATGACAATCAGAGGCCTGGCCGTGCCCAGCAGTCTTTTGATCAGGAAGGGAACAGCTATGCCTACGAAGGAAATAGGTCCCGCAAATGCCGTAACCGTAGCCGACAGGATGCTGGAGAGCAGGATCAGGAAGATGCGGAAACGTTTTACATCGACCCCCATACTCTGGGCGTAGGCTTCCCCCAGCTGGAAAGCCCCGATGGGCTTGGACATGAGAAAGGTCAGGGTAAAGGAAATAAATACAATTAGTGCCGCTACCTGGACATTGCTCCAGTTCATACCGGAGAAGCTTCCCTGAGACCAGCCGTGGAGGTTGACGATATCCGAGTCCTGGGCAAAGGTTACAAGGAAATCGGTGATGGCGGAACATATGTAGCCGATCATGATACCGGCAACCAGAAGGGCCGCCATATTTTTTACGCTCCTGGATACAGCCAGGATGAAAGCAGTGGCGATAAGAGAACCGAAAAATGCAGCCAGAATCAATGCCCATGAAGATACCCGGCCAAATTCCTCCAGGAAAAAGATCATGACGATGGCTACCACCATTTTGGCTCCGGATGAGATACCCAGAACAAAGGGGCCGGCAATGGGGTTCTCAAAGAAGGTTTGCAGGAGGAATCCGGAAAGAGCCAGAGCTCCGCCCAGCATGGCGCTCATCAGGATTCTGGGCAGGCGGATTTTCCAGATGATGTTGACTTCGTCACGGCTGCCCGCCTTTTGAAAAATGATCTTCAATATATTGGGTACCGGGATATTTACATTTCCCGTATTGATATTGAGGACGCAGATCAGAAAGAAAGCGGCAATGAGAACGGCAAATACAAAGGTATATCTGGTGCGGCGACGGAAGTTTTCCGCATGGTAGCTTCCGATGCCGGCTTCTTGACTCTTGAACTCCCCCATCTTTCCCTCCTTGCTATTTGGATACTTTTTTCATGAAGGTCAAACCGGACTGATCTCCATCGGTCAGCATGATATTCATGTCAACAATCAGGTTGGCCACATTGGAAGTGTCCTGATACCAGGTCTTGTCCACAGTCCAGACATTTCCTTCTTTGACAGCCTTGAACTCGGCAAAGACCTCATCTTTTCCCAAAAGATCATCCACAGAAGTCAGAGGGCCTTCGATGGTACCGTTATAAATGATGTAATCGGCATCAACGCCGGATTTGTAGAATTCCTCCATGGTCAGATTC
>CADBME010000026.1 GCA_902795715.1 uncultured Lachnospiraceae bacterium
AGATTTGTTTTTTGAAAGATTGTCCGAGCTTCCGGAATCTTTTCTTGCCTCCATGAAATTGACTCCCGGCCTGCCGGAAGAATATCAGGAAGACAGAGAGTACATAGAGGATAAACTGAACAGGATTCTTGCGGATCTGGATGAGATTGACCGGACTATCTCGGAGATTTCTCAAGGCTGGCGGCTGAACCGGCTTGGAAAGGTTGAGCTGACGCTTCTTCGACTTGCTGTCTATGAGATCCAGAAAGATCCCGAGATCCCAACTGGTGTGGCCATCAATGAGGCTGTCGTTCTTTCCAAGCGCTATAGTGGCGGTGAATCCTCAAGATTTGTCAATGGAGTACTTGCCAAGCTGGCTTGACATCAGCTTCAAAAACATGAGTAGATTCGGCTTAGGGCTTATACCGGATTGGTTGACGACATTTCCTCTTGCATTGAAATTGCTTGCAGATCGGGAGGTTAGCAGAAACCAGGATGTATAAGCCTTTTTCTTTTGGCCGGCCCGGGAAAAGACGAGGGCCCGGACAGGGTACGGCAGGTCCGGGATGACTTCAGCTAAAAGGTGATGGCATGAAAGAACGTATTTTATCCGTTTCACAAATGAATTCCTATATACACCGACTTTTTGAAGGAGATTATACTCTCAAAAGAGTCCAGCTTCAGGGTGAAGTATCCAACTGCAAGTACCATTCTTCGGGCCATCTTTATTTTTCACTGAAAGATGAGAAAAGTCAGATCCGCTGTGTCATGTTCGCCAGAGACCGGATGAACGGTCTGTCCTTTCGTCTTAAGGATGGTCAGTTTGTTGTTGCCGGGGGTAATGTTTCCGTATATGAACAGAGTGGAAGTTACCAGCTTTATGTGCACAGGATCAGGCTTTCCGGGACCGGCGAGCTCTATCTCCGTTTTGAAAAGCTGAAAAGAGAGCTTTATGAGAAGGGCTATTTTGATTTTGAGAGAAAGAAGCCACTGCCCCGCTATCCACAGAAGATCGGTATAGTCACAGCTTCCACCGGGGCAGCGATTCGGGATATAGTCAGTGTCGCGGCCAGGAGGAATCCCTATGTCCAGCTCTATCTCTATCCGGCCAGAGTGCAGGGAGAGGGGGCGGCCCTTTCCATCGCATCAGGAATAGATTATCTGGACCGCTTTGGCGTAGATGTGATTATTATCGGTCGGGGAGGAGGTTCCATAGAAGACCTGTGGGCTTTTAATGAGATTCCGGTGGCCGATGCAATCTTCCGGGCACAAACCCCTGTCATTTCCGGTACCGGTCATGAGATTGATACGACCATTGCGGATTACTGTGCCGATGTCCGGGCTGCTACGCCATCTGCTGCCTGTGAGATGGCCATTCCGGACATAGAGACTGTTTTTTCAGCCATGGATAACATGCAGGATATCATGCAGGCCTGCATGGAAAGAAAAGTCAGAAGACTGTCTGGTCAGCTGGATGTCTTTTCGGGAAAGCTGGAAAGATACCGGCCTGAACACCGGCTGAAGACCTGGAGGATCCAGGTGGAACATCTCAGGGATCATTTATCCTCCTGCATGACCAGGAAGCTGGAATCCCGTGAGAAAGCTTATGCACTCTACCTGGAGAAGCTGTCACTTCTCTCGCCTGCTTCCAGGCTCAAAGGAGGCTACTCTTTTGCCCGGACAAAAAGCGGGATGGCGCTAACTTCGATTTCCCAGCTTGCAGTGGGAGAAAAATTTGATCTGATTTTTTCAGATGGAAAGGCTGAAGTGGAGCCGGTCCGGATCATCAGGGAGCCCTTCGGTCAGGAAGATCTTCCGAAAGAGAGTTGAAAAAAATAAGGAAATCCACCAGCAGCTGCCGTCGTGGAAAATAAGGACAGAATGAAGGGATAGATTATGGAAAAAAACGGTTTTTCAATTGAAGAAGCATTTGATAAGCTGAATGCCATTATAGGCAGGATGGAGCAGGATGATCTTTCTCTTGCAGAGTCCATGGATTTATATAAGCAGGGAGTCGGCCTCCTTAACCAGTGTCGACAGACCCTGGATCAAACGGAGAAAGAATTGATTGTTCTCCAGGGAGAAAATGAAAATGAAAAAAATACTGGACAGGATCAATCGTCCCAATGATATTAAGGGGATTCCACCCAAATATTACAGCGCTTTAGCCGGAGAGATCCGGGAGTTTCTGATTGACCATGTCAGCAAAACCGGAGGTCATCTGGCGTCAAATCTGGGCGTGGTAGAGATTACCATGGCTCTCCATCTCTGTCTGGATCTGCCCCGGGATAAGATTGTCTTTGATGTAGGACACCAATCCTATGTTCACAAGCTGCTGACCGGGAGGAAGGAGGCTTTTGACAGCCTGCGCAAAAAAGATGGATTGTGCGGCTTTCCCAAACGGTCGGAAAGCGATTGCGACGCCTTTGGGACGGGTCACAGTTCGACCTCCATCAGCGCGGCTCTGGGTTTTGTTACGGCCAGAGACCTGAAAGGGACAGATGAAACCGTAGTGGCCCTTATCGGAGACGGAGCCTTATCGGGAGGTATGGCCTTCGAGGCCATGAACAACCTGGCCAAGCTGGCTAAAGAAAAGAAAAATCTGGTAATCATCCTGAATGACAACAAGATGTCCATAGCCAGGAATGTGGGAGGAATGAGCCGCTATCTCAGTGACCTGCGGTCAACCAAAAGTTATACGGAATTCAAGGAGAATGTGGAGAAATCCCTCAATAACATCCCGAGAGTAGGACAGAAGATGACACAGACCCTGAAAAGGTCCAAGGATTCCATAAAGGGTCTCTTTGTCAGGGGCATGTTATTTGAGAATATGGATATCACATATTACGGGCCGGTTGACGGACATGATATCCAGGCCATGGTACAGGCTGTGACCCGGGCAAAAGAACATCCCGGTCCCATACTGATTCACGCCCTGACCGTCAAAGGGAAGGGATACGAGATTGCACAGAAGGATCCCGAGCGTTTTCATGGTATTGATGCTTTTGATGTGGAGACCGGAGAGCCCCTTGCACAGAAAAAGGGAGTAAGCTGTACCCAGGTCTTTTCTCAAACCATACTGGAGATTGGCAGGGAGAGAGAAGATGTCTGTGTGATCACAGCCGCCATGCCCTCCGGAACAGGGCTGGATCCTTTTGCCAGTGAATTCCCCGATCGCTTCTTTGATGAGGGCATTGCGGAAGAGCATGCGGTAACTTTTGCAGCCGGTCTGGCGGCAGCAGGGCTCCATCCCGTATTTGCCGTCTATTCTTCTTTCCTGCAGAGAGCTTATGACCAGGTTCTCCACGATGTGTGCATCCAGAATCTTCCGGTCACTTTCTGTGTTGACCGGTCGGGTCTTGTGGGGGCTGATGGAGAGACCCATCAGGGGATTTTTGACACTTCCTATTTGAGCCATATCCCCAACCTCATTGTCATGGCACCCAAAAACCGGAAGGAAGAAGAAGCCATGATACGCTATGCCGTCACTCTGCCCGGGCCTTCAGCCGTCAAATATCCCAGAGGCAGTGCCTATGAAGGCTTTGCAGATTGTGACAGCCCCATAGAGACAGGCAGGTCGGAAATCATTTGTCAGGGTCAGGAGATTGTTCTGATCGGGGTGGGTCACATTATGGAAGAGTGCGAGAAAGCCGTTGCCATACTCCGGAAAAAAAATTATAACCCGGGACTTATCAATGCAAGATTTGTCTCCCCCATAGATGAGGAGGGAATACTGCAGGCCGCAGACTCTTATCCGGTAATGGCCGTGGTGGAAGAGAACCAGCTGGCCGGTGGGTTCGGGGAAAGAGTATCGGCTCTTCTTCACAGACATAAGAAGAATAACCGCCTTATCTGCTTTGGAATCGACCACTGTTTTGTTCCCCATGCATCGGTAGAAGAGCAGCGGAAAATGAACGGACTTGATGCGGATTCCATGGCAGACAAGATTCTGGAAACCATAGAGACCTGAGAAGAAAGCCGGGGAGCGGTTTTGCTGACGGACCCGGGGAGATAGAAAATGGATAGACGTCTTGATGCCTTTCTTGTAGAAAAGGGCTATGTTCCCTCGAGGGAAAAAGCAAAAGAACTGATTCGCAAGGGTCAGGTATATGTGGACGGGCAGCAGGCGGATAAGCCTTCCCGCAAGCTTTCCGGGGAGTCCGCGCCATCCATTGAAATAAGGGGAGATCTTCTCTCCTTCGTATCAAGGGGAGGCCTGAAGCTGGCAAAAGCTTTGGAGTCGTTCCCGATTGATCTGAAGGGCCGGGTCTGTATGGATGTGGGTGCTTCCACCGGAGGTTTTACAGATTGTATGCTAAAAAACGGTGCGGCAAAGGTCTACGCTGTCGATGTGGGCACCGGCCAGCTCGCACCATCTCTTCGGACCGACTCCAGGGTCATTTGCATGGAGCAGACAAACATGCGCTATCTCAAAGCGGAGGATCTGGGAGAAAAGATGGACTTTATTTCTATCGATGTCTCTTTTATTTCCCTGGAAAAGATTCTTCCTCCGGCAGCCGCCTGTCTCAAAGAAGGGGGAGAGATGGTCTGTCTGGTCAAACCCCAGTTTGAAGCCGGTCGGGGAAAAGTTACAAAAAAAGGTGTGATAAAGGATCTGGGCCTTCGCCGGAGAGTTCTGGCAGAGGTGATGGATTTTGCCGGGCATCTGTCCCTGTATCCATCAGGCCTGACCGGGTCTCCCATCCGGGGGCCGGAAGGCAATGTGGAATTTCTGCTTCATCTTATTCACGATAAGGATGGAGAGGAAAGGGGTTCCCCAATCTTTGATGAGGATGCAATTAGTCGTGTGGTAGAGGAATCGGATAGGATCTGATCCGGTATAAAAGGGATTATGAAACATTTTCTTGTTATAACAAACAGTCAAAAAGATGTGAATAATGAGGTGACCAACAAAATCTGCAGGCATCTTGAAAAAAGAAAAGCGATTTTCCAGGTTATTGACCACTATGATAAAGTGTGGGAAGATCCGATCGAAGTCCCGGAAAAGACACAGTGCATACTGGTCATAGGAGGAGACGGGACTATTTTGGCTGCCGCAAGGGCCCTTGTAGGCATGGGAATTCCTCTTTTGGGGATCAACAGGGGAACTCTGGGCTTTCTTGCGGATGTAAAGCTTTCCCAGATTACCGAGGCACTGGACCGGCTTTTGACAGATGATTACCGGATTGAAAGCCGGGTGATGCTGTCAGCAGAGGTTTACAAGTCCGGGACTCTGACAGACCGCTATATTGCCTTAAATGACATGATTATCTGCAAAAGAAACCAGCTTAAGACCATCGGGCTTAAGACCAGTATCAATGGGGCCGTGGTGGAACGTTATCATGCGGACGGACTGGTTCTCTGCACCCCCACAGGATCTACGGGTTATAATCTGTCTGCGGGCGGACCCATTATTAATCCCACCTGTAAAAACTTTGTGTTAACGCCAATATGCCCCCATTCACTGACAGCCCGCAGTGTCGTCCTGGCCAAGGATGACCTGGTCAGCGTAGAGCTGGAGAAGATCCGCTCTGCGGAAAGGGAGGAGGCAATTGTATCCTACGACGGGAGAAACGGCGCTATTTTGGAACCCGGTGACAAGGTCATTGTCTATCGTGCTGATGCAGTGACCCCATTTATCAAGATTGATGATGTAAGCTTTGTTGAGATTCTCAGAGAAAAAATGCTGAGGTCCGGATACTGATCAAAAATTGCATATAAAAAAATCTTTAGCAGTTTAAAAAAGGAGAACAAAGTGAAGGGAAAAAGACAGGAAAAAATACTGGAGTTAATTGAAAAGTATGACATTGAGACACAGGAAGAATTGACAAAATTACTCCAGCAGGAGGGATTTTCTGTGACGCAGGGAACTGTATCAAGAGATATCCGCAATCTGGGGCTTACGAAAGTAACCGGAAGTAACCGCCGGCAGAAGTATGCCCCTCTTCGTAAGGACCTTCCCCAGGGGCCGGGAAAGTTTCGCAGGGTTCTGGCTGAGGGTATTGTCAGTATGGACAATGCAGGCAATATCCTGGTGATCAAGACAGTCTCCGGAATGGCCATGGCTTGTGCAGCAGCAATCGATGCTCTTGAAATCCGGGGCATAGCCGGCTGTATCGCAGGAGATGATACCATCTTCTGCGCTATCAAAAATGTGGAGAATATGCAGGCAGTCAGTGAATCCATCGGGAGTGTGATTCAGGATTAGGATGTCTTTTGATTCCGGCATCATTTAAATATTAGACAGTAGTATATCATGCAGGAGGAATCTGAATGCTGATAAGTATGCATGTAAAAAATCTTGCACTGATCGAGGAAGCAGAGGTCGATTTTCACGACCATCTGAATATATTAACAGGAGAAACCGGAGCCGGCAAATCGATCCTGATCGGATCAATCCAGTCGGCTCTGGGAGGAAAAATTCCAAAAGAAATGATTCGTGAGGGGGCCGACAGTGCTCTGATTGAACTGATCTTCCAGACAGAGAGCCAACCTGTCCTCGACAGGCTTGCTGACTATGAAATTCCATGTCAGGAAGGGGAGATCCTGATCCAGAGGCGGGTGACAAAGGGAAGAGTGATCAACCGGATCAATGACTGTTCGGTGACGGTTGCCAGGCTAAAAGAAATAGCCCCTCTTCTTCTGGACCTTTCCGGACAGCATGAGAACCAGCTCCTTCTTAAAACACGTAACCACAGGGTCATCCTGGACAGCTACGGCAGACAGTCCCTTGAAGGGGTGGCCCGGAAAGTAATGGAACTTTATCAGGAATATTCACAAATTGAGAATGAATTGTCTGAGCGGACTTTACAGGAGGATGAGAGACTTCGGGAGATGGAGTTTATCCGCTATGAGATGAAGGAGATTGAAGATACCCGTCCTCAGGAGGGAGAAGACGAAGACCTGGAGCGGGATTATTATCGGATTTCTCATTCCAGAGAGATCCTTGAGGATGCCGGGATGATCCAGGAACTGACCTCCCGCGGCCAGTCGAGCGCCTCGGACCAGATCGGCAGAGCTATGCAGTATATGGCTTCCATCCTGGAACATGACCCGGAGGCCTCGGACATGGCTGACCAGCTGGCCACCCTGGATGCCCTTGTCAATGATTTCAACAGAGATCTTTCTGATTATATTGATCGATGCGAGTATGACGAGGGAGCCTTCATGGAAGTGGAAGAAAGGCTCAACCGGATCAACCATCTCAAAGCCCGCTATGGGGATACCATCTCCGGAATCTGGGACTACTACAAAAAGAACCAGGAAAAGCTGGATAAGCTGGAACACTATGAAGAGTATGTGGAGAATTTGAAAGAAAGACTTGGGAAGGTGAAAAAGGAACTGGAGGCTTCCTGTGCCCAGCTGTCACAGCTGAGGAAAAAAGTTGCCGGACCTCTGGCCGAATCAGTGAGAAAGGCTCTGAAAGACCTTAATTTCAAGCAGGTGATTTTCCAGGTTCGTTTTGAGAAGCTTGACCACTATACATTGGCCGGCTATGACGATGTATGTTTCATGATCTCCACCAATCCGGGACAGGAGCCCAGGCCCCTTCATGAGATCGCCTCGGGAGGTGAACTGTCCAGGATTATGCTGGCTATCAAATCGATCCTGGCCGGTGAGGAGGGAATCGAGACCCTGATTTTTGACGAGATTGATACGGGAATCAGCGGAAGAACGGCCCAGAAGGTATCGGAAAAGCTGGCAGGAATCGCAGACAGCCGTCAGGTTATTGCCATAACCCATCTGCCTCAGATCGCAGCCATGGCAGATGCTCACTACCTGATTGAAAAAACCAGTGACGCTTCCACCACCATCAGCAGTATCAAGCCCCTTTCGGAGGAAGAATCCGTAGAAGAACTGGCCAGAATGCTGGGCGGTGCAAAAATCACAGACGCCGTAATAAAAAATGCAAGAGAAATGAAATCTCTTGCATCTGCAGTGCGTCATCAATAACAACAATTGTCAATTTATTTCCCGGCCGGCTGGTCAGGAAATCCTTTTATCATGGTTCTGAATGCTCGATAGCATAATTCTTGACGGCTTCAAAGCTTTCCTTGCTGATGACATGCTCAATCTTGCAGGCGTCCTGTTCAGCCACTTCCGGGTCAACTCCCAGTTTGCTGAGAAAACAAGTCAGCAGCTGGTGACGCTCATAAATCATATCGGCAATTTCCTTGCCGGACTCTGTCAGGTAGATGAAGCCGGCATCGGTCACGGTGATGTGGCCTTTTTCCCGTAGATTTTTCATGGCGATGCTGACACTGGACTTTTTGAAATCCATATAATTAGCGATATCTACAGACCGGACAACCGGTAATTTTTCACTCAGGATCAAAATGGTCTCGAGATAATTCTCGGCAGATTCGTTGTATTTTCCTTTCATAAGTATTCACCTCAGAATGCAATATAATCATTAACGATTATAACATAGCAGGAAAATCATTTCAACCATGACAGAGTCAGGCTTGTCTTTTGCATTAGCCTCCGGCTCGGTTATGAATAAGAGAAAGATTCCCGGAGATGGTGTTTTACCCGCCGGGAAAACGATGTATATGAAAAAGAAAAAACCATTACTATTCAAATATCTGGCTCGATATAAATCAGAGACTGTTTTAGCGCCCACATTTAAAATGCTTGAGGCGCTATTTGAATTGTTCGTGCCCCTGGTGGTGGCTTCCATCATCGATCGGGGAATCCGCCAGCATGACCGGGGCTATGTCCTTTTGATGGCTCTGCTGATGCTTTTGCTGGCGGTAATCGGCCTGGTCTGCTCCATCACGGCCCAGTATTTTGCAGCCAAATCGGCTGTCGGATCCTGCAGCCTGATGAGGGAAGACCTCTTTTCCCATATCATGGGTCTGGATTATGCCGGTATTGACCGCATAGGGACATCCACCCTGCTGACAAGGATCAGCAGCGATATCAATCAGGTGCAAAACGGAATCAACCTGTCTTTGCGTCTCTTTCTTCGGTCTCCCTTTATCGTTTTCGGGGCCATGGTCATGGCCTTTACCATTGATCCGGGAATCACGGGCCTCTTTGCCGGAGCCATCCTTCTTCTTTTTCTGGTCGTCTTCGGAGTAATGTTTATCACCCACCCCATCTATCGGAAGATTCAGGGCAAGCTGGATGACATTCTGACCCGCACCCGGGAAAACCTTTCCGGTGTACGGGTGATCCGGGCCTTCCGCATGGAAGATGGGGAGGAGGAATCTTTCCGTAAGGATAATGATATCCTGACCCGTCTTCAGAAACTTGCGGGAAGGATTTCGGGCCTCATGAACCCCCTGACAACGGTCATCATCAATTATGCCATTATTCTGCTCATTTATGAAGGGGCGGTCAAGGTAGAGGCTTCCTTTCTTTCTCTGGGTCAGGTGGTGGCTCTCTATAATTACATGAGTCAGATTCTTGTAGAACTGATCAAGCTGGCCAACCTGATTGTCACGGTGACAAGGTCTATAGCCTGTTACAGCAGGCTGAAAGATGTTTTTGCCCAGGAAGCTTCCATCAGGGAAGGGGATAAAGACCAGGAAGAACTTACGGAAAATGCAGTGGAGTTCCGGAATGTTTCCTTCACTTATGAGAGAGGTGCCGACCGGGCCTTGTCTCATATCAGTTTTTGTGTAAAGCGGGGGGAAGTCATTGGAATCATCGGTGGAACCGGAGCCGGGAAATCCACATTGGTCCAGCTTATACCCAGATTTTATGATCCGGGAGAGGGCCAGGTGGTCTTATTTGGCCGATCCTGCAGGGAATGGTCAGAGAAGACCCTGACCGGCCTGGTTTCTGTTGTTCCCCAGAAGGCCCAGCTTTTCAGAGGAAGCATCCGTGACAATCTGACTCTGGGGGCCCCGGATGCCTCAGACCGGGAGATCGAAGAGGCTTTAAGGATATCCCAGGCAAAAGAATTTGTAGACAAGCTTCCGCAAGGCCTGGAATCAGAAGTTTCCCAGGGAGGAAAGAATTATTCCGGCGGTCAGAAACAGAGGCTGACCATAGCCCGGGCCCTGGTCAGGAGGTCGCCAATCCTGATTCTCGATGACAGCGCGTCGGCTCTGGATTACGCAACGGATGCAAAACTTAGAAAAGCTCTCAGGGAAATGGAAGGCCGGACTACTATCTTTATTGTTTCCCAAAGGGCCTCAGCCGTAATGGGAAGCGACCGGATCCTGGTTCTCCACGATGGAAAACTGGTGGGACAGGGAAAGCACAGGGATCTCCTCGATCATTGTCAGATCTACCGGGAAATCTATGATTCTCAGACGGAGAAGGAGGGGGACGGATCATGAGAAAAGAAATTCTGAAAAAACTCTGGATCCGTCTGGCCAGGTACAGGATTCTCGTCGTCCTTTCCATTATCATGGCAGCGGTGACAGTGACAGGCACCCTCTATCTGCCCATCCTGATGGGCAATGCTATTGACTGTATTCTGGGCAAGGGACGTGTGGATTTTGCTGCCATGAAACCTATCCTGACCAAGGCTGCCCTTGTGGTGGTGATTACAGCCTTTTCCCAGTGGATCATGAATGTCTGCAACAACCGGGTGACTTACCATATGACCCGGGATATACGCAACGAAGCCATGAAAAAAATCCTTGGTCTGCCCATTTCCTATATTGACGGGCACTCCTACGGGGATGTGGTAAGCCGGGTTATAACAGATGTGGACACATTTGCTGACGGTCTTCTGATGGGATTTACCCAGTTCTTTACCGGGATCCTGACCATCTTCGCTACTTTATTTTTCATTTTTTCCATTCACCCGGCCATTGCCCTCCTTGTCGTGGGACTGACTCCTGTGTCACTCCTGGTGGCAAGATTTATTGCCACTCACACCTACGATATGTTCCGGCTTCAGTCTGAAGCCAGAGGAGAACAGACGGCCCTGACGGAGGAAATGATCGAAGGAGAGAAGGTGGTAAAAGCCTTCGGCTATGAGGAAAAAGCCAAAGAACGCTTTCGGGAGATTAACGATAAGCTTTCGGCTTATTCCCTTCGGGCCATCTTTTTCTCATCCATCACCAACCCGTCCACCCGCTTTGTCAACAGTCTGGTTTACGCCGGGGTGGCTCTCTGCGGAGCCTTGTCTGCCATAGGCGGCGGCCTGTCCGTCGGCATGCTTACCTGCCTTCTGTCTTATGCAAACCAGTACACCAAACCTTTTAACGAGATTTCCGGCGTGGTAACGGAACTGCAGAATGCCATAGCCTGCGCAGGAAGGATCTTGGAGCTGGTGGAGGAAGAAGGGGAGACTCCCGATGTATCCTCCGGCCATGAGGGGCTGACCCGGGGCCATGTGGAATTAAGCCATGTCTGCTTTTCCTACCTGCCGGAAAAAAAGCTGATTGAAAACCTTAACCTTAGCGTTCAGCCCGGACAAAGAATCGCCATTGTAGGACCTACAGGCTGCGGGAAAACAACTCTGATCAATCTCCTGATGCGTTTTTACGATGTGGACCGGGGTTCCATCCGGGTCGACGGCAGAGACATCCGGGAAATGACCAGGGAAAAACTCAGAGCTTCTTACGGGATGGTACTCCAGGATACCTGGATCCGGACCGGTACCATACGGGATAACATTTGTATGGGAAGACAGGGATACGGGGATGAAGAGATTATAGAGGCAGCCAGAAAAGCCCACAGCTGGGAATTTATAAGAAAAATGCCCCGGGGACTTGACACGGTCATTTCCGAGGAAGACACCAGTATGAGTCAGGGACAGAAACAGCTCCTCTGCATCAGCAGAGTCATGCTGGGGATTCCTCCCATGCTGATTCTTGATGAAGCAACCTCCTCCATAGACACCAGAACCGAGCAGAGGATTCAGGATGCCTTTGCCCGGCTTATGGAAGGAAGAACCAGCTTTATCGTAGCCCACCGCCTGTCCACCATTCAAAATGCCGATACCATTCTGGTCATGCGGGACGGACAGATCGTGGAGCAGGGCAAACATAAGGAACTGTTGGCTGAAAAAGGATTTTATCACACCCTCTATTACAGCCAGTTTGATAATCAGTTTGACCAGGAAAAAACCTTGTAAGATAAATCGTTATCAGTTATACTTTTAGAGGTAAATATATTCCATATGATTTGTAAGAGGTGAAAAAAATGACAAAGGTAAGCAAAGATGTTTTTTATGTTGGTGTAAATGATCATGGTATCGATCTTTTTGAAGGACAGTACATCGTACCCAACGGTATGGCCTACAATTCTTATGTTGTGATCGACGACCAGATCACGGTATTTGATACCGTTGACCGGAATTTCGGAGATCAGTGGCTGGAGAATCTGGCAGAAGTACTCGGTGACCGCAAACCGGACTATCTGGTCGTCCAGCATATGGAGCCGGACCACTCCGCCAATATCGCCAGGTTTGCCGAGGCCTATCCCCAGGCAACAATCGTCGGCAATACGAAAACATTTACATATATCAAACAGTTCTTCGGCACCGATTACGCAGACCGCCGTCTTCTGGTCAAATCCGGAGAAAGCCTGACAACCGGAAGCCACACCTTTACCTTCGTATTTGCCCCCATGGTCCACTGGCCGGAAGTCATGCTCACCTATGACAGCACGGACAAGATCCTTTTCTCAGCAGACGCATTCGGCAAATTCGGCGCCCTCGACGTGGAAGAAGACTGGGCCTGCGAAGCACGCCGTTACTACATCGGAATCGTAGGCATGTACGGCCCCATGGTACAGAAGGTCTTAAAACAGGCAGCCGGCCTGGACATTCAAATTATCTGCCCCCTTCACGGACCCATCCTCACCGAGAACCTGGGATACTATCTGGACCTCTACAACACCTGGTCATCCTACGGAGTAGAAAGCGAAGGAACCATGATTGCCTACACATCCGTATACGGACATACCAAAGCCGCAGTAGAACTCCTGGCAGAAAAACTTAAAGAAGCAGGCTGTCCCAAAGTAGCAGTCAACGACCTGGCAAGGGAAGACATGGCAGAATGCGTAGAAGACGCATTCCGCTACGGGAACATCGTCCTGGCAACCACAACCTACAACGGAGACATCTTCCCCTTCATGCGTGAATTCATCGCAGACCTGACAGAACGCAAATTCCAGAACCGCAAGATCGGCATTATCGAAAACGGAACCTGGGCACCCGCCGCTGCCAAGGTAATCAAAGCCGCATTTGAAAAAAGCAAGAACGTAACGATAGCTGAACCGGTAGTAACCATCCGTTCAGCCCTCAGCGAAGAAAACGTAAAGGAAATCGAAGCCCTGGCCAAAGAAATGGCATAGTGGGACAGTGGGGACGTTTCATATTGTCCCACATTGATAATACTTTAACGAGTTTTTATTTACGACGTCAGGGACAGAGGATTGTCAATGCAAATCCTCTGCCCCTGACGTCTGTTTTTTTTCAGAGCCTGCATGTCATTCCCTGCACCAGGTTTGATTTTACATTTATCCCCGCTTTATCCCGGAAGGTCGCAACCCCAACATCATACTATGTCAATATGATGATCGCATGGTATTTTGCCACAGCCCTGGCCAGGCAGTACGATACCATGCTACCTTATGTAGAAGATAAGCGCCTGGACGACTGGTGTCATAACATGACCATCCGGAAATGTGTGGAGAGTTACCTGATTTCGAAAGACCTGAAAGATTATCTGAGAACATTTCGGATTAAGAAAAGATAAAGCAGGAGTCAAAGACCATGGAAAGGACAAGGATCAATGAAAGAAATAAGAATCAAAGCCATATTTTTCGATGTGGACGGGACTCTGGTCTCCCACACCATCAATGACATTCCTTCCGGTACTCTGCAGGCCCTGGATCAGCTTCGCAAGAAGGGGATTCTGGTATTCATAGCCACCGGAAGGCATATCTCAGAGCTGGAGCAGATGCCCCTTCACCATGCTCCTTTTGATGGCTACGTGACCCAGACGGGGCAGATCTGTTATGACGGAAATTTTCACCCCATCTATGAAGAGCCCTTAAACAGGAAAGACACCGAGATTCTGATTCAGACCTTTCGGGAAAAAAAGTTACCCATCGCCCTGATTGGCAGGACGACTTACTATATCAATTATCTGGATGATAACGTAAAGGGTGTTCTCGATTCCATCAACACTCCTTATCCGGAAGTCAGAGACTATCAGGGAGAGGATCTTTTTGGAGCCAGTATCTATCCCTATGGGAAGGAAGAGGAGAGCAGAGAACTTTTCGCTCAGCTGAAGGGTTGCAAGGAATCCTCCTGGCACGACAGAGCCTCGGACATTATCCTGAAAGAAGGGGGTAAAGTCAGAGGCATAGAGAAAGTGATGGAATACTTCGGACTGGACAGGAGCGAGATCATGGCTTTCGGAGATGAGGACAACGATGTGGAAATGATCGGTTTTGCCGGAATCGGTGTTGCCATGGGTAACGGAACCAGGGAAGCCAAAGCGGCCGCGGATTACGTGACCGCCTCCGTGGATGAGGACGGGATTCGAAAAGCGTTGCGGCATTTTGGAATATTGTGATGCCTTGCAATTACAGGTTTGTGGTGCTGAAGCGCCCGGCCGCTCACAATCCTCATTTACATCGATTGTGCCTGGCCTCTCTCCTTCTTTTTTCATCTGCATAAAAGTGACGGCACTGCCGGATGGAGGCCTGGTGGAGAAGGTCCGTCAGGTAATCCCTGATAAAACCATCCGG
>CADBME010000027.1 GCA_902795715.1 uncultured Lachnospiraceae bacterium
AGTCTTTTTTCAGTTCCACCAGCTGGCGGATCTTTTTTGTGGTAAAGTCAATAAAACCCTGGCCTGCAAATCCCGGATTGACTGTCATAACCATGACATAGTCGCAGAGGTTTAGTATTTCCGAAATGCTGGAAACACTGGTATCCGGGTTTACGGCAATGCCGGCAAAAGCTCCCTTTTCCTTTATGTGGGCCAGGGTCTTAACAACATAGCGCTCTGATTCAGGATGAATATAGATGATATCCGCGCCTGCATCGATGAACCAATCCACTTTGTTGCCGGGATTCTCAATCATCAGATGACAGTCCACCAGCTTGTCCGTATATCTTCGAATGGTTTTTACATCCATAACACCCATGGTAAAGTTTGGAACAAAGGTCCCGTCCATAATGTCACAGTGAAATATATCCGCACCTGCATCATCAAGGGCCCTGACTTCGTCAGCCAGGTGTCCGTAATTGGCACACATCATACTGGGGCATAAGAGCTTTTCCATTTTTCTCCTCCTAATGCAACATTGTTACTATTTAACGCAACATTAGTGTATCATGTTATCTTTAATTAGTCAACACATTTTTGTTTTGATTCAATTATGTTGCGTTGTTTTCCTGATAACCTTGCATAAAACATAAAAATACTATATAATTTTGAGGAAAGGAGGTACTTATGCAGAAAAGAAAATCATTCCGGGAAATTGCAAGGGAATGCAACGTTTCCCCCGCAACGGTATCAAGAATTGCCAACGGAATCGGAAGTTTCAAAGAAGAGACAAAAAACAGGGTCATGTCCTGCCTGGTCAGAGAAGGATACATTGAAGAAAAGAAGGAAGAGGCTCCCGCATTCCGTAAAATTGCCCTGATCGCTACTGATCTGAACAATGAAATCTTTTGCCGGATTACGAGCCATATGAGAGACTATTTAAGAGAGCGGAACTATCTCCTCTCTATCTATATAGAAAGCCAGAATCAAAATGATCTTGTCAATGAAATCCTCAAATCCCCCATAGAGGGTCTGGCGATCTTGAGCTCCTCTTACCAGCCCCTTCAGCTGGACTCGCCGGTTCCGGCTGTTACCATTCTGGCCAGTCAGAGCCAGGTGACCTATCAGGGTAAGGAATACAAGGTCAACTCAGACGATTACGTAGGCGGCCAGCTGGCTGCTGCAGAACTGATCCGCAGCGGATGCAGGAGGCCGCTGATTCTAAACAGCCGCTATATGCACAGTTCTGTCTCTCCCCGAGTTCACGGATTTACAGACGAGTTTCTCAAAATCGGTGTCGCAAGGGATGACATCCTTATCTATGAAGCCGAGCCATCCAAATCCTCTTTTAACTCGGCCAGGGATGCCGTATCCTATCTTAGGACCAAGGGTGAGCTCTTTGACTGTATTTTTGCCTGCAGTGACTGGAGAGCCTACGGGGCTCTTGTCGCTCTGGCAAATATGGATATCGAAGTGCCGGACCAGGTAAAGCTGATCGGTTATGACGGTATTCTTATTTCCCATTACAGTGAACATCCTCTGACCACCATCCAGCAAAACTCCGACATGCTGGCAGAATCCGCAGCCGGGACTCTCCTCTCCCTGATTGAAGGAGAGCCTGCCCAAACCGATATCTATATACCTGTACAGATACAAAGGGGATCTACCGTATAAAAATATTTGGCCGGCCCCTGCATGTCCGGTAGGGAAGGGTCAATTGCTTCTTTGCAATGCCTGTGTTATAATAAAAAACGATTTAAAACCGGATTTATTATCAAGAAAGGAGTAAGCATTCTAATGAAAAAAACCAAACGAATCATTACTATACTTATGGTTCTTGTCCTGGCTGTCTCAACTGCGGCCTGCGGAGCAGGAAGCGATCAGGGAGGCGGGGACAAGGTTCTCCGGCTTGCATGGCAGAAAGACATCCAGACCATGGATGTCCATAAGACAACAGACAACTATATGGTACCCCTTTGTATCTTTGACCGTCTTGTGGAAATCCAGCTTAACGATGACGGCAGTACGGAAATCGTCAACAGTATTGCAAAGGACTATTCCGTCTCCGAGGACGGACTGACCTATTCCTTCACATTGAGGGATGATGTGAAGTTCTCTGATGGCACTCCTCTTACATCCGCTGATGTAGAGGCAACCTTCACCCGCATGTTCACCCTCCCCGACAGTGTGCAGACGGATTTCACCACCTGCATCAAGGGTGCCCAGGATATCCTGGATGGAAAAACTGACAAGCTTGCCGGTATCAAGGTTATTGATGACCAGAACTTTGAAATCACTCTGGAAGAGCCTTTTGCAGGTTTTCTTTCCGTGCTGGCCACACCGACCTGCTGTATCATGAGCAAAAAGAATCTTGAGGAAGCAGGGGATGATTTCGGTATGGTTCCTGAAAAAACCATCGGTTCCGGTGCCTACATGGTTACCAAATGGACAGCCAACGATAGTCTGACCATGGAACGGAATCCGGAATACTGGGGAGAGCCCGGAAGCGCTGACCAGGTTCAGATCAAGGTTTATCCGGAGGCTTCCTCCATGGATATGGCTTTCCAGAACGGAGAACTCGATATCCTTGATTGCGATTTCCTTGATATTTCCACCGTACAGTCCACTTACGAAAAGAATTATGCAGACCAGATGGTTTCCGTAAACCGGCTGGGAACTTATTATATTTCTCTGAATGCCAAACTCAAGCCCATGAAAGACCTTAAAGTCCGTAAAGCCATGCAGATGGCCATCGACCGTCAGTCTATCCTGGATTCTATTTTCGGAGGGGACGGCACTATCGTAGATGGAATCTATCCGGCCGGATCCATCGGTTTCAGTGAGGAGAATCAGGGATGGCTTAAGTACGATCCGGAAGGCGCAAAAAAACTTCTCAAGGAAGCCGGTTACGAAAAGGGCTTTGAACTTGAACTTGCTGCAGATTCCTCCGCATCGGAGAACCGTATGAACATCCTTCAGATCGTCCAGCAGAACCTTGCCGATGTCGGCATCAAGGCCCATATCGAAAGCTATGATGAGTCCAGCTGGCTGGAGAAGAGAAAGAGCGGTGAGATGTCCTGCTTCACCTCTCCCTGGACTCTGGACTACAATGATCCTTCCAATATCATTGAACCATTCTTCGGATCAAAGGAAGCTACTGCCGGAAGGTCTCTTAACTACAAAGACACGGATGTCATGAAGCGCGTGATGGCTGCCAAATCCATACTGGATGACACAGAACGTATGAATGAGTACGCTGCTCTTGAGAAAAAAATCGTAGAGGAGGATGCCGGATGGATTCCTCTCTTCTCTCTCCAGCATCAGTATGTGGTAAGTGACCGTATTGGCAAATTCATTCCCCACTGGGCCGGATACAGTGATTTCAATGTATATGGCGTAACCATGAAATAATCTCAGATATGCAAAACCGTGGAAATAAAGCCAGGGTTCCGGAAAGATAATAAACGGCTTTTGCCGTACAAATCTCTTGAAGCAAACGAGCAAAGTGAAAAGGGCTTTGCTCGTTTGCTGTAATTACAGGAAAACTATAAAGAAAATTTTTTGTCCCAACCTGCAGAATCGTCAAGACGATTCCGATTGAATGAGAAGGAGCCTTATATGAAGCTTGTTATTGAAAGACTGATCAGTTCAGTAATTGTCCTGATCGGAGTCGCTCTTCTTATTTTCATTTTGCTCCGTATAGTACCCGGAGATCCGGTATCTATTCTCCTGGGTGAACATTACAATCAGGAGACCATAAACCGGCTGACCAAAGCTATGGATCTGGATAAACCCATGCTCCAGCAGTTTTTTTCCTATATAAGTCATGCAGCCCACGGAGATCTGGGCATCAGCTACAATATGCGCCGTCCGGTTACCGGCCTGATCATGGAGGCCTTTCCCTACACGGTCAATCTGGCCATCATGTCCGCCGCTTTCGCATGGGTGATCGGGCTGACTGCCGGCATCATTGCCGCCATTACCATGAACAAGATCCCGGACCGCCTTTTCATGGCTTTTTCCCTGGCGGGAGTCTCCATACCCATATTTATGACCTGTCTTTTCCTCCAATACCTGCTGGCCTTCAAGCTCAGGCTCTTTCCTCTTTCAGGGGGCAGCGGCTTTGTATCCATGATACTGCCTGCCATCGCCCTTGGATGGAACAGCGCCGGCAGTATTGCGCGTATGACCCGGTCAAGTCTGATCGAAGTCCTTCAGGCCGATTACATCGATACAGCCAGAGCCAAAGGCCTGGGACGGCCGGCTGTAATCCTGGGGCATGCCCTGAAGAATGCCATGCTTCCGGTCATCACCATGATGGCTCTCCAGCTTTCCTCCATGATGTCCGGAGCGGTCATAACAGAGAGTGTCTTTGCCATTCCCGGCATCGGACGACTGGCTACTCAGGCTATCCAGAACCGGGATATGCCCCTGCTCCAGGGAACCATTTTATTTACCACCATCATTGTTATTTTAGGAAATCTCGCAGCAGATCTGCTCTATTCTGTTTTAGATCCCAGAATACGTGCCTCAGAGTAATTATCGGGAGATTCCGGATTATTGCAGAAAAGGATAAAAGCACATGCCGGCTGATGTCGGCAGTCTACAGGTGAAGCAGTCTATGAAAAATGAAAACAAGCTCACATTACAAAATAATGACCCGGTCAATTCAAGCCCTAAGCAGGGTCAGAGTATGGATATCGGTGAAAAATACGGACCAAAAGAAAAAATAATCCGCATGGCTAAGCAGAATCCTCTGGCCCTTGCCTCCGGTCTGCTTATCCTTCTTATTATCCTGCTGGCCATTATGGCTCCGGTCATTGCCCCCTACAGCGAAGCACAGCAGGATCTCGGCCAGCGTCTGATGCCTCCCTCTGCTGATCATTTCTTCGGAACCGACCAGCTGGGCAGGGACGTATTTACCCGAATCCTCTATGGCGCCAGGGTATCTCTCCTGATCGGAATCGTCCCATCCGCCATTTCCCTCCTGATCGGAATTGTTCTGGGTCTTACAGCAGGCTATTACGGAGGATGGGCGGACTATGTAATCATGCGGATTGCAGACGTGATGCTGGCCTTCCCTTCCCTTCTTCTGTCCATGGCCATCATGTTTACTCTGGGGAGATATGCCAACTCCATCCTCTGTATCTTTGCCGCCTTGTCCATAGTCGGATGGGCCAGCGTTTCCCGGGTAGTCCGGTCCCAGACACTCAGTCTGAAAGAAAGCGAATATGTGGAAGCAGCCAGATCCATCGGAATCAGCAGCCCGGGTATCATGTTCCGGCATATCCTGCCCAACTGTATCCCTTCCCTGATTGTCCTCTACACCCTCAATGTACCCTCATGCATCCTTTCGGAAAGCACACTGAGCTTCCTGGGTATCGGGATCCAGCCCCCGGCTGCATCCTGGGGGCTGATGGTCAATCAATGCAAGGAGTTTCTCTTTACCATGCCCTGGCTGGCCCTGGCTCCCTGTATCACCATCATGGTTATCGTACTGGCATTTAATTTTCTCGGAGACGGATTGAGAGATGTTCTTGATCCCTATCTGCAGACACGATAAGGATCTATGGGAAGAGGTATGCTATGAAAGAAAACATTTTGGAAATCAGGGGATTGAAATCATCTTTTTATACTGATAAGGGAATTGTCCGCGCAGTTAATGATGTGGATCTGACCATTCCCAGGGGAAAAATTATCGGTCTGGTCGGGGAATCCGGCTGCGGGAAAAGCATGACCGCCCGTTCGATCATGGGTCTGATCCGCTATCCCGGCAAGGTGGAAAGCGGTTCCATCCGTTTTTGCGGTAAGGAAATAACCGGCCTTACGGATAAGGAACTCAGGTCAATCTGCGGGAATGACATCTCCATGATCTTTCAGGAGCCCATGACCTCACTTAATCCGGTACTTCGGGTTGGAAAACAGGTTCAGGAAACCCTGCTTGTCCACGGCAAAGCTTGCTCCAGGGAAGAAGCCAAAAAGCAGGTTATTGACATGTTCAAAGAGGTTGGCATCCCGGAAGCGGAAAAGAGATTCCACTCCTACCCGCACGAGCTGTCCGGAGGCTTGCGCCAGAGGGTCATGATTGCTATGGCCATGGTATGCAGACCCCGTCTTCTGATCGCTGACGAGCCTACCACGGCCCTGGATGTGACCATCGAAGCTCAGATACTGCAGCTCATGCAGGACCTGTGCAGGGAAAATGACATGAGCATTCTGATCATCACCCATAATCTGGGCATCGTCGCCCAGATCTGTGATGAAATCTATATTATGTATGCAGGGAAAATACTTGAAACCGCGCCTGTATTTGAACTGTTTGACCATGCGGGTCATCCTTACACAAAAGGTCTTATGGCATCCATTCCCCGGATCAGCGGTAATCCGGAATACCTCCACACCATACCCGGTGTTGTGCCCAATCTTTTACGGCTGGGCAAGGGATGTCCCTTTGCCAACCGTTGTGGCCGGAGACAGAAACGTTGTAATGAAGAAATGCCTGAATTATATACGATTAGGGAAAACCACAAATGCCGATGTTTTGAGGCGGCAGACCAGGCCATCTGAGAAAAGACACTTTCTTTTAAAAAGATAGATGATAAGAGAAGCCGAAGGAGAGAGAAATGATAAAGGAAACGGATACAAAAATAAAATCGAATCCGGAGGAAATCATGCTGGAAGCCGTGGATGTGGCCAAGGAA
>CADBME010000028.1 GCA_902795715.1 uncultured Lachnospiraceae bacterium
AATTCCTCCCAAATAAAGTCGTGGATCTTGCCTACAGCTACACCGAAGTCATAGTTTTCCATGTTGGCTGTCACATCCCCGACAAGCCGGTTGGCCTTGGACAGGATCCAGCGGTCAGCCTCGGTCAGGTCTTCTTTACTTACGCCGGAAAGATCGGCCTTCCCAATATTCATCAGCATAAAACGGGAAGCATTCCAGATTTTGTTGGCAAAATTCCGGCTGGCAATGATTTTCTTCTCGGAGAACCGCATATCGTTTCCTGGTGCATTTCCGGTAACCAGGGTCAGGCGGAGAGCATCCGCACCGTACTGATTGATTACCTCCAGGGGATCGATTCCATTGCCCAGGGACTTGCTCATCTTCCGTCCCAGCTCATCCCTTACCAGTCCGTGAATCAGTACATCTTTAAAGGGGGAAACTCCTGTATGTTCATATCCTGAAAATACCATACGGATTACCCAGAAGAAAATGATATCGTAACCGGTTACCAGGACACTGGTAGGATAAAAATAGTCAAGGTCTTCCGTCTCTTCCGGCCATCCCAGAGTGGAGAAGGGCCACAGAGCCGAGGAGAACCAGGTATCCAGGCTATCCTCATCCTGGGTCAGGTGACTGCAGCCGCACTTGGGGCATACTTCCGGTTTTTTGTCAGCTACCACAATCTCACCGCACTCATCACAGTAATAGGCAGGAATCCGGTGTCCCCACCAGAGCTGTCTGGATATACACCAGTCACGGATGTTCTCCAGCCAGTGGAGATAAGTCCGGTCAAAATGGGCAGGCACAAAATTCAGCTGGCCGTTCTTTACGGCTTCGATAGCCGGCTTGGCAAGCTCTTCCATACGGACGAACCACTGCTTCTTGACCATGGGTTCTACCGTAGTATGGCAGCGGTCATGGGTGCCTACATTGTGCTCATGATCTTCCACCTTTACCAGATAGCCCTGGTCTTCCAGATCCCTGACCAGAGCCTTTCTGCACTCATAGCGGTCCATACCGGCGTACTTTCCGCCGTTTTCATTGATGGTTCCGTCATCGTTCATGACATTGATTTCCGGCAGATTATGACGTTTGCCCACCTCAAAGTCATTGGGGTCGTGGGCCGGCGTAATCTTAACGGCACCGGTTCCGAATTCTTTATCCACATAGGAATCAGCGACAACAGGAATCTGACGGCCTACGATGGGAAGGACAACCATTTTCCCTACAAGGTCCTTGTATCTTTCATCCTCGGGGTGAACGGCAACTGCCGTATCTCCCAGCATGGTTTCCGGACGGGTCGTAGCAATCTCAATCACCTGATCGGTCCCCATGACAGGGTAATTGATATGCCAGAAATGACCGTGCTGATCCTGATACTCCACTTCCGCATCGGAGATGGATGTCTGACATACGGGACACCAGTTGATGATCCGGGATCCTCTGTAGATATATCCCTTCTTGTAAAGGCGGATAAAGACCTCCTGAACAGCCTTTGAACAGCCTTCATCCATAGTGAATCTCTCCCGGTCCCAATCGGCAGAGGAACCTAACTTTTTCAGCTGGCTGACAATCCTTCCCCCGTACTCTTCCTTCCATTCCCAGGTTCTTTTCAAAAAGCCTTCTCTTCCCAGCTCTTCCTTGTCAATCCCTTCTTCTTTCAGTTTGTTGGTTACCTTTACCTCCGTGGCAATGCTGGCGTGGTCGGTCCCGGGCTGCCAGAGGGCATTGTAACCCTGCATTCTCTTAAATCGGATCAGGATATCCTGAAGGGTATTATCCAGGGCATGTCCCATGTGAAGCTGACCGGTAATGTTGGGCGGCGGCATCACGATGGTAAAAGGTTTTCTGCTGCGATCCACTTCGGCATGGAAATATTTCTTATCCATCCATGTCTTATAAAGCCGATCCTCTATTTCTGCGGGGTTATAGGTTTTGCTCATTTCAGTCGCCATAATAAAGCTTCCTCCATATTGTGTAGGGCCGGCAGAGCCGGCATAAACATCAGATTCGATTGTGATTCCCGCTCTTTGGGGAACCATTAGTTTTTTTATCTTTAAAAGACTTAAGACAGGCTCTTAAGTTTATTATCATTCCTTTAACTCAAGGGGATTCATGACATAGAGGGAATCCCCACTGTCCATCTCGGACCGGAAGTCCTTCTGCATCTTGCGGATGTAATGGTCCTGAACCCTCATGCAATCCTCTTCCCTTCCATTCTGACTCAGAATAAACATCTTTCGGAAGCGGGCAGCCGCATCGCTTCCCTGAAAGGAAACCTGCATCTGGGCAAACTGGTTCTCAAACTGGTCCATGACCAGATCGGAAACTTCAAAAGACTTAAGGTCTTCCTTGGCAGCTTCAAGCCCTTCCTGGAGGGCAATGATGGCATAGTAGTAGTATAAGGATCTCTCATCCTCTCCGGACTGCCAGGCCTTAAGCAGGTGGATCCTGGCATCCCGGAAGCGGAAAAGCCGGATCAGGGCACAGGCCAGATTGTGATGGACGGCCCCCTGCTCCGCGTCAGTCAGCCCTTCCTGTTTTAGAGCAGTCTGATAATGGGTGACAGCCATAGCCGCCCGGCCGCAGGAGAAAAAAAGGTCTCCCAGCCATTTGCCCTGCTGGTAGCGGCTGGCATTCTTTAAAATACGGTATTCATCCAGGATTCCGCGGATCTCATCCTCGGAATAATAGCTTCCCTCTCTGAAGAGGGCCGCAAAGTATTTCATCTGGTCTCTGGCCGGATCAGTCAGCTTGGACAGGGTTCTCCCAAGCTTCTCCAGACGCAGTTCCCCGGCTATAAACCGGGCCAGCTTTTCATCCGGCAATGTATACAGATAACAAATCAGATGATTCCGCATATAATAACACAATTCCTCATAAGAATAAACAGCGATTCCCGTTTCATTAAACACATGAGGATGTTGTGCGATCTTTCCTATGCATACAAGTGTTTCGCGCATGCTGCATCCCTTTCTATATTGATTCGGATTCCCTCTTATCAGCAATCCTCAGGAAATCAGTGAGAAGGGGAAGATGGTAATCTTTCCCGTGCCCGGATACATCTTTCCAAAGCCCAGGTCTTCGAGAATGATGGTTCCTTCCGAACGCCCTGTGAATTCAACCTGAACCCTTATTCGGGTGGTCTTGAGCGGTCTTTGGGGAAGATCCCTTATCTCACAGGCCGATCCTTCCATCTCATTTTCCATGGTGTTGTGGAAGAAAAACTCAACCCGATTGCTTTTATCCAGAATGATATCCAGACTTCCCGAGGTATTATACCACTCTTTTCCGATCGATGTGATGGGAACGTACCTGGATTTTCCACCCTCGGAGGCCACGATTCCGACGGTATGGCAGACCATGTCCGGTCCGTCCAGCAAAATCATGCCTTCATCCATAAGGGGAACTGTCCCGGTCGCCAGCAGGCAGGCGCCGCTGGCGAAAATATTTTGCCCCAGAAAAACTCTTCGGCCGGCGCAAAGGTAGGTCAGAGTTTTCTTCATCCAGCTTCCATCAAATCCGTCTCCGGTAAGAAAGATGATGTTGGTCGGATTTTTGGCCAGGAACTGACGGATCATTTTGCCGAAAACCTGATCCTGGTCCGGAGCCCCCCGGATCACCCCTTCCTTGAGAAGGTCAATTTCCCGGATTCTGCCCCGGTAAGCCTTCTGCTTGGTCCGGTGAATCTGGTCAACCCAGACACATTGGAGGGTATCCTCCGAGTAATTCAGCAGCAGGGTGTTCCGGTCCCATACCATTTTCTCCTGATGGAAAACATATTCTACAAAAGCACGGAAACGGCTGATCACCTGGCATCCATGTCTGGATATCCACTCATGGGGCAGGAGATCGGCGAGCTCCTGCCGGTGATCCTCATCGGCATTTTCAAGGCACAAGACCATGTTGCTGAAATCTTCCGGCGAAATACTTTTTTCCTTGAAGGCGGCGAACAGGTGTCCGAGACCCACCCGGATATAATCATGAGCCTGATCCTCCGGAATCGGAAAACTTTCTTCTTCTATCTCCTTTTTTGCCTCATCATAGACACTCAGGGACAGAGCCGTTCTCGAAAGATCGATCCCCGCAAAGGTTCTGGTTGTCAGTTGTTCCATAATCGCCTCTCCTCTTTTTTGTATTTACATCAGTTCAAGCTGGGTATCGGCAAAATATGCCTTAAGCAAATAATCGTCCAGGTCCATGGGATCTGCATTCCCGGAGGCAAGGTGATTCAGTGTGGAGAACCGGCTGTCCTCCCCGCTGTAATCGAAGGATTCAAAGACCAGAGCCTCTTTATCTTCCACAGTCTCTCCATCCTCTTCCAGACTGTAATTAACCTGGTCCTTGCGGAAGAGATGCAGAGAACAGACATACATTCCGGGCAGGACCTCCATGAGGCCCAGATCCCTGTAGGAATTCTCCTCCCCTTCGATCTCATAGTGGAAGACCACTCTGGATCCGGGCTTGCCCCGGTATGTCACGAAATTCAGCTCCTCACAGGAAATTGGCAGAGTTACAAAGTCGCTGTATTTATGATAGACGGGCAGATAGAATCCCTCTGTCGTAAACTCACGAATAATCTGAGCTGCCGGCTCCCGGATTCTCTCATGCCAATCCTCTTTATCCGCAAAATAGTAGAGGAAATTGATCCTGGAGAAACGGCTCCGGATCCGTCCGGAGATAATCTGCTCACCCAGAATCCGGTGCATATCGTCCGGCAGGGTCATGGTGCCCCGCATTTCCTTGTTCAGGGCATATTCCAGATAGCGTCCCACCATCTCATCCTCGGGACAGGATTCGTAGAAGGACTGGTAGACAGGGAAGACACCGTCCGTGTCATTGTCGGCAAAAACACTCTGGACCAGAATTCTGCGCTCGAAATCTGCAGTCGGCAGTTCGAACTTCCTGCTCCTCTCCCATAGTGTCAGCAGATCTTCCGTCTCTCCCTGAAAATGCTCCATGAGGTAGGTCAGGGTCTTTCGGGTATTCTTGCGCCTCATAAAGGCCGTATAGGCAAGATAGAGGGTAGTTTCATCCTCTTCCCCTTTATAATAGTCAATTCCGAACTCGGCCAGGCGCATCCGTTTCTCGGCACCCATGATGGTACATCCATAGAGTTCCACACCAAAAAAAGCTCTTTCCGTCATGCCGACTTCCATATAGTAGTCCATCAGAGTCTTGCGGAAGGCCGGAGAAATGCCGGAATAGTCAATCTGCTCCAGCCATCTGGCCAGCTCTTCCTTATTCTGATGATTCTCATACCAGGTCAGAAGCTTCTCCGCAGCCCGTACCCGAATCCAGTCTTTGTAATCCGGTTCGTTCAGGATTCTTTCCAGAACCTGGACATCCTCGGCTCCGATTTTCCCTTCCAGGCATTCCGACTGTACCAGAAGTACCTTTCGGTTTACCAGGTTTTTCTTTATCCAGTCCGCCGGAAATTCGGATAGAGAAAGATAGTCCTTAAGCTCGTATTCAATCTCTTTGACATAGCGCTGTTCATTTTTATCGACAAAATACAGGTTGGTCCGCCTGTTGTATACCTCAATGACCGCCTGTCCGCCGGAGAAAGGATAATACTTTTCCTCCCCGTTTTCCGGTGCCTCCACATAGACACCTACCATATGGGGATTTTGGCAGATTATTTTCCGGTAGAAAAGAATACCGCAAACCGCTTTCCAGTTTTCCGGCTGGGCCAGAATCTCCTTTTGAAAATGCATGTAGAGAAAGGCCAGGTGCTCATTGATCCGCCCCTGGACCACCTGCTCATTGACAAAGGGAAGCATCCTGGAGTAATAGGCCCCGTAAACCTCCTCATACTCCTCCCTGTGCTTCATCACATTGGTGTAGAGGTAGGACTTTTCCAGATAATCCAGACTGTTGCTGTAGGTAAAATAAATCAGCACTCTTCTGGGAATCAGATCATAGCGGCCGAAATCCATACTTCGGATAAAAAACTCATTGAGACCGATAATCTTCAGATTGGCTTCCACTGCCTTGTGAAAATACTGGTGATAATTCCTTCCGAACCGGTTTCCCTTAATCAGCTGGGAACAGATCAGGGCAAGAAAATGGTCATCCTGCTCTACCTGATACAGTTTCTCTGCCGTGTGGAAAACGGCCCTGCTGAAAAACTTGCAGTTCATGGCAAGCCGGGCAAACTGGTAGGACAGGGGGAGAGATACACAGCCGTAGCGGAGCCCCCAGCGGAATACATTAATCTCAAAGGTCCCGAGTTCCTTCATGAAATTGGGATTCTCATTGAGTATTTCACAGGCCTCATAATAAAGAAGGCAGTTGTTGCTTCCGCTCTCAAAAAGCATCTTGATGGTCTCGTATTGGAGAACCTTGTTGTAGACATACTCCCGGTCCAGATAAATGAGCATCCACAAAGCATACTCCTTATCCTTCTGGTCTGAAGATTCATAAAACTTGCGAAGGGACACAACAGCCTTGCTTATGCTCTCCGGCTTCTTATCGAACATAGCCCGAAGATAAAGGTCATAATTGACAAGGAGTTCTGAAATCTCTTCCGACTCCCGCATGGCCTCCACTTCATCCAGTTCCTTCTTAGCCGCTTCCAGCTGGGAATCCATCAGGTAGAGATGGGCCCGGTACATTTTCCAGAAAATATCACCTGTTCCCCGGAAAAGATCGTCTGCTCCCTTTCCCGATCCCTCGATAAAGTCTTCAAATCCGATGCTGCCTGTGCGGAAGTAGAGATAATTGTGCATCATGTCGGCCTTCTGGCGGCGCAGACGGCTCTCCTGCTCTTTCTTGCCGGCGCCTGCCGGAAGAGTACCCCACCATTCTATGGGGATCTCAATGGACTGGCGGATGGTCTCGATGAGGATCTGGTCACTGCCCATGAGATATCGGGGATTCTTTTCCACCGTCACCCGAAGGATTCCATCTTCAAAATAATCACTGTTAAAACGGTCAACCGACAGGCTGACATAACCTTTACGGGTGCTGATCCGGCCTTCCACATACCCATAGTCGGACAGGTGGATCTCAAGCGTTTCCTGGTCCTTTCCTACATCCAGGACCAATGGCCGGTCTGAGAGGGTCAGACTGGTGACCGGTTTGTAGCCGGCCGCCGTCAGGAATTCTTCAACGATCAGGTTTCTGGACCGGCTCCTCTGAAGGCTGTGGTAGAGAACCTGATCCTCCGGCTTATCCTTGAGGAAAACCTCCGCAAAGTCAGGCAGGAAAAAGAGACTGACCGCTTCCGCCCTGTTCTCCCGGTAAAGTCGCAGAAAACCATCCATATCGGAAATCTTTCCCACGGAAGTGTCGGCACTCCTGGCCACCACCTTGATATGATAGGGGATGTTGTACTCTCCACCATTGGTAATCAGTACGATATCACCGTCATGTTCCGTGCCGGCCACGGACAGCTTGCCCTTAAAATAAAAAGGAATCTCCTGCCGTATGCCACGGAACTCATGAATCTCCGTATCCAGCTTGTCATTGGTCGAAACGACAAAACCGCG
>CADBME010000029.1 GCA_902795715.1 uncultured Lachnospiraceae bacterium
AAATATGTCTGTAAATCATCAGTTTCTCCTTTCTTTTATTTTCTTTTATCCGAGCCCGAGACATCTTCGTATCGTCGCCTCGGCACCTTTTACACATGCGCAAGCCGTAATCATCGGCAGGCAGTATTCCACAATTGTCAGTATTGCGCCCAGAGCCCCGCTTACCTCCCCGCTTCCTGTCATGACAGACCCATCCGAAAAGAGCCCGAAGCTGATCCGGATCGCAATGGCGATCACCACCGCTTCAAGCGCATAGGCTAAAAGCGTCCGGATCCAGGAGATCCCGGTCTGGGAGATCGTATGGCCCCCGGCAAAACTTGAGAGCGCCGCAGGCCCGAACGGGATGCACAGGTACATCTTGAAAAGACGGGACAGGACCGCCAAAATCAGCTGTACGCCGCATACCAGGATCACGATCCCGCCAAAGAGCCCGGCGATCATGGCGCTGATGCCGGTTCCGAGCCACTCCGTTCCGGTTGCGTTGTCATCCTCCATCTTGCTGATCAGGTCTTCAAACACATTCTCCACGCTCTGGCCCTGCATCGAGGTGCTGCTTACATTCACTGCGCCAACAAGCGCTGTGGAGCAGTCCACGGTTCCTTTCACCAGGGAGAGCGAATTGACAATGAGCGTCGCCGTTATGATGTAGCGGATGAAAAACCGGAACATGTTCTCGAGCGTAAAGTTGTTCCTCACATCGATCGATTCGTTGAGCCACCCGATCACGAAAAACAGAATGGAAAGCGACGCAGCGATTCCCATGGAGATATTGAAGAGGTTCCCGGTCACGATGGCCCAGGCATTGCCCCCGCTTGTGACCGGAGAAACCTGTAAATAGTCCGTGGTGATATCGCAGCACTTTTCCCATACGTTATATCCGGCAAGCAGGCCGTTGTTCCCCACATCCATCGTGGCGCGGCCGAGGTTTTCAAGGGCAGAGTTTAGCGCGCTGCTTATCACACCCATGCTTTAATCCCCCTTATCTGCCCCGGTCTTTAGGGCGCTGTGTCTGCATGGCATATTCACCCTGCTGCTGATCGCGCTGTTCCTTCTTATAGGCTTCCACCATTTCTTTAAGCTGCCGGTTATCGACCATGATGCGCTTATCCTGCCAGCTTTCCGTCCCATCAGGGTTTGTGATGCGTTTTGAAATTGTAAGTGAGGTCTTTGCATCCGCCGGAAGCTTCATCCAAAAACCTTTCCCGTACCGGTTGTCATGCACAATCCGCGCCGGAACAACGAACGACGGCCAGGACTCATAGGGTGTGTTCGGGATCTTGATTCTTGCCATTTCTTCGCCTTTTTTGGACGTAAAGAACTGGCAGAGGCCCTTGCCGAAGTGAAGGGTTACTTCTTCCTTCTGACCCTTCTGAGCTTCCTCCTGACTTCTTGCGATATCCTCCGGGTCAATATCCCCGAAGGGCGTTTCAAATGGCATGGCGCTCTCCGCAACCATTTCCTTTGCTCCGTCCATCATCTGGTCGTATCCGGGAGCAAATTCCAGATCCTTGTTTTCTCTCATGCTGTATGTCTCCTTTCCGTTTCCTGCGATAATGATATGGTCAAGGCAGGGGATCCCAAGAAGCGCTCCCGCCAGGATCAGGCGTTTTGTCGCGTTAAGATCCTCTCTGGAGGGCGTTACATCCCCGCTTGGGTGGTTGTGGAGCATAATAAAGGATGCCGCATTTGATAATAGGCAGGACTTTAGAACATTCCCCACATCCACGATGGATGTATTTATGGTTCCCATGCTGACCATGTTGAAATTGATTGGTTGATTGGCGGTATTTAAGTTAACGATCAGGACTACTTCCCTGTCATAGCGGGATAGTTCCTTCTGCATAACCGCCACCGCCTGATCGGATGAACTGATCTTTTCGGGAGAGTAAAGCGTCCGCCCCTGTTCAAGGCGGATCCAGACTTCCTGCATCGGATAAAGGCTTTCTGTCATCTAAGTCCCCTCCTTTTATGGGCGCTTCGATCCGGATTGTGATCTTTATGATCTCGCCGTCCGGGATCTTTTTCGCAAGCTCCCGAAGTTCATCCAGGGTTATTTCCTGTTTCATGTTGTATCCTCCAAAAAGGGGCTGCTTCCCTGCAGCCCCGAAGATTTCATTTTACAAGGGTAATTACTGTACTTGCACCGCACATCAGTATCCCGGAAATCACCTTTTTCAGGGACTGGGTCTGCTGGGAAGAGTCGTGGCTCTGGTAGCCGGCGGCAAACTCAAACACGCCCCAGGCCAGCACGATTGCGCCGGCAGCTTTGATGATTCCAAGCACCAGCGTATACAGGCTGTTGATCTTTCCTGTGATCGCTGTGGATGAGGCAAAGGCGGGATTTGCGCTGGCAAGGATGGCCAGGGCGGATACCGCAGCGGCAAGTACTATTCTTTTTCTCTTCATCATATTTTTGCTCCTTTCAAAAACAGCGAAGCCGGTGCTTTAAGGCCGGCTTCGCTGCATCATCAGTTTGTTTTTTTCGGTTTCTTTTTCCTTCTGCCAAGGATGACGATACCAAGGCCTGCCGCTCCGCAAAGGACCAGCACTACAGCCGGCAGGTACCGGTTGTAATCGCCGGTCTTAACGGGGGATGCCGTAACCGTCCCGCCGCCATACCCCGGCGTTGTGATAACCGGGCTTCCGGGAGACGTTACCTTCTTCTTTCCGGTAAGATCCACCAGCTCGTCTTTGGGCTTATCCATCATCTTCACATGGACGATCTCAGGAGAATCCGTCACTTCAAATTCGATTGTTTCCGCAATGTCGTACCCCTTCGGGGCCGTAACTTCCGTCAGGGTATATTTCCCGGCAGGCAGCTTTTCGATCATGTGCGGCTCCTTCGTGGAGGTCCATGACTTCACCTCTTTTCCGTCCTTGTCCCTGATGATGAGCTTCGCTCCGGGTAGTTCCTTCTCGTTCGTAATATCCTGCTTGGAGATCTCGACTTTGGTGACATCATCCTTCATCTCGACCTTCATCACTTCGATATCATCCTTATCCTTCGCAAGGACCACCTCGAAAGCAACTTCTTCCGCAGTCACATATCCGTCCGGGGCTTTCTCCTCCTTCAGGGTATATTTTCCCGCATCCAGGATCATCTGGTGCGGCTTATCCGTGGAAATCCACTCGTCAATTACCTTGCCGGATTCGTCAGTTACGCTTACATGCGCACCCGGCAGCTCCTTCGATGTGGTGATGTCCGTCTTGGAGATCTCGACTTTGCGAAGAGGAGCGTCCTTCATAACGACTGTCTGGATCTCGGTCGTGTTCTTAACCTCAAAGGTGACAGCTTCAGCAGTGCCGTACCCGTCCGGGGAGGTGACTTCCGTTAAGGTATAGGTCCCGACAGGCAGTTTTTCAATGAAGTGGGGTTCCTTTTCAGATACCCATTCATCGATCTTCTTTCCGTCTTTGTCCGTAATGGTAAGCCTTGCTCCGGGAAGCTCCTTCTCGTTCGTGATGTCCTGCTTGGAGATCTGAACCTTCGTGATGTCATCAAACATCTCCACCTTCTGAATCTCGGCAGTATCTTTCACTTCAAAGGAGATCGCGGAGGCAGTGGCAAATCCATCCGGCGCGATGGTCTCCACCAGGGTGTAGGTTCCCACATTCAGGCTGATCATGTGCGGCTCAGTTTCAGAATCCCATTCCTCCACCACCTTTCCGTCCACGTCCAGTACCTGCAGGTGGGCACCCGGAAGCTCCTCTTTACTGGTGATATCCTTTTTCGATACCTCCACCTGAATCGGCGCATCCCGCATTTCCACCGTCTGCACAGACAGATCGCTCTTTACCTCGAACGGGACCGACTCGGCCGTGGCATACTTATCAGGCGCGGCAACCTCGGTCAGGATATATTTCCCGACCTTCAGGTTGATTACATGATCTTCCTCCGTTGAAACCCACTCATCGATCACTTTTCCTTCCAGGTCCGTCACTTTAAGGGATGCCCCGGGCAGTTCCTTCTCTCCGGTGATTTCCTTTTTGGAGAAATGGATCTGGAGCAGCTCGTCGTACATGGTGACCTGCTGGATGGTGAGCGAATCCGTCAGTTCAAAGGTGATATCCTCCGCCAGGGCGTATCCTTCCGGCGCGATTTCTTCCTTCAGTGTATAGATCCCTGTGGGAAGGCCTTTGATCACGTGGGGCTGCTTTTCGGATACCCACTTTTCCACTTCCTTTCCTTCACTGTCAGACAAAGTCAGGGTTGCGCCCGGCAGCTCTTCGCCGCCGGTGATATCCTTCTTGGAAATCTCGACGACATTGGGCTTATTGGTAAGCTTAACCTGGTAACTTTTCTGTCCGGCAATCAGACCTTTATCGTCCACGGTGAATTCATGGATCGTGGTATCCAGGTTGTATCCGGGAAGCGTTGCGATTTCGTAGATGTAATAGGTGTTTTCATGCAGGAGATCCTCGGCATGGATCTGCCCGTTCTCATCCGTTACGAAATCCGTCCCCAGACCGGAGATATCGGTAATCTCAAGCTCGGCCATCAGCTTTTCTTCCAGTGCCTGCCTGTCTTTGGCAAGGCCGGCCTCAAACGCGGCAAGCTCTTCTTCCTGGTTTGCGATGAATTCTGCCCGCCGCTCCTCGGTCACATCGCCAAGGTTTGAGAGGGCAACCTGCTGTTTTTCAAACAGGTCCTGCTTTGCTGCTTCCTGCTCCGTACGAAGCTGCTCAACCGCCTGTGCCACCTGCCTCGCCTTCTCAGCTTCCTTATCGGCAGTAGAGAAGATCCGGAAGGTGATCCCGGCAAGCGGTGCATCCGTATCGGCATCCACCTTGTAAAGGTCAAACTTTGTCTTTTCGTCCTTTACGGCAAGATCGTAGCGGACCGTTTCCACCTGCCGGTCAAAGGAAAGCGTTACTTCCTTTGCCGTTTCATCGACGGAATAGTACTGTGCGGATCCGGTCTCGATGAGTCTGTAGCTTCCAAGTAGGAGCTGCCTTGTCATCGCCGTTCCGTCCTCGCCTGTTGTGATGGTTTCGACCTTTGTGCCGGCCTTAAGCTGCCTTAATTCGCCGTCAATCTCCTCGCTTCGGATCTTTCCGGAAGCGTCTTTGATATCCTGCGCGGCAAAAACATCAAACGTAAAGCCGTCTTTCAGGGTTTCGCCGGTATCAGCATCCTTCTTGACAACTTTGATCTGGCCGCGCTGCGGGATATCCTCTACCTCCGCGACAAAGGCAACCTTTACATCGTCATCGACGTTTAGGGTCACTTCCTTTTCGTCCGCAAGCAAAAAGCCTTCCGGCGCTTCCACTTCCTTTATGGTGTATGTTCCAGGTTCAAACTTCATCGTAAAGGCAATCACGCCTTCCTCATTGGTTGTGAAGGTATCCGTCAGTTTCGAAAAGTCCAGGTTGTCCGGCATAGTCAGGGGATTGCCGTCTCCATCAAGGATCATAAACTTTGCGCCTTTCAGCGGGATCAGCTCGCCGGTCAGCGCATCCTTTTTATGAAGGATGATGGACAGCTGCGGCTTCTTATTCGTAACGACATAATGAAGGGTCACGCCGTTTTCCTCGACCTTGATCGCGGCGCTCTCAAGCCCCTGGTATCCTTCCGGCGTACCGGCCGTTTCCGAGATCGTCCAGGTGCCGTAGACGAGGGCGTTTTTTTCTGTCTGTGCATGGCCGAAGCGGTCGGTTGTAATCCTGACAGGCGCAACCGTCTCATCCTCGTGGGTCAGGGTAAATTCGATCCCCTTTAGCATCTCCTTATCGATCCATTCCTGGAGAATGGAGGTCTCCACGTTGTCATCGAGATACTTCATAACGGAGATATCCCCGCGAATGACCTGTTCATAAGAGGAGACGACGCCCATCTTGTTTTCGACCACATCCATGACTGCGCCGTTGACCGTGACGGTGTCATCGATCACGACCTTATAGGTAATCTCATCCGGCAGATATCCGACCGGCGTCTGGGTTTCCTTTACGTAATAGGTTTCATATGGATACGGTTTGCTGATCGCCATGCCGTTTTCATCGGCAGTCAGTACTTCGAGCTCTTTCGTCATTTCGGCGTCCGCATAGATCGTATACTGGGCGCCCTTGAAGGTGACCGCTTTGTTATTCGGCGCGGCAGTCCCTTTTTCCTTGTCGTATTTCTGCAGCCTGATCGGCTTACGGATAATCTCATCCGTAAAGGAAAGGTTTACGGTATCCACCTTCTTTCCATCCACCGTAAGGTCGTTTCCGATCACAACCTCAAAGGTATGGTCATAAAGCTGATAGCCCTTGGGCGGTTTGGTTTCCTTTACGTAGTAGGTTCCGTAGTAGAGATCTTTGCTCTTTGCATGGCCCTTCGCATCTGAAACAAGGACCTGCACCACATTTTTAAGTTCCTTATCACTGTAGATGGTCACTTCCATCTGATCGAAGCTGTAGTTCTTATTGAACGGCTCAGCTTTTCCGGTATCCTTATCGATCTTCTGAACTTCCATCGGCTTTTTCTTTGCCGGGTCCTTCATCTGGATTTTGGCTGTGGACGTGTTATCCACCTTCACGGTATCGTCAATGACGACGGTAAAGGTATGGTCATACAGGTCGTAGCCTGAGGGGGCTTTTGTTTCCCTTGCATAGTAGGTGCCGTAATAAAGGTCCGTGCTCTTTCCATAGCCTTTCGCATCCGTCGTAATCTTTGTCACGGCATTTTTGCAGGCTGCGTCGGAATAGATGGTGACCTCCATCTTATCGAAGCTGTACCGGTCATTGTATGGCTCAGCCTTTCCGGTATCGGCGTCGATCTTCTGGACTTCAACGCTCTTTTTCCTTGGCGGATCGGCAAAAAGAAGGGATGCTTTCGAGGTATTTGCCCCGTCCACCTTAACCTGATTTGCCAGCACCACTGTAAAGGTATGGTTATAGATGTCATAGCCCTTCGGCGCGGTGATTTCCCGGACATAGTAGGTGCCGTACTGAAGCGGGCTGCTTTTGGCATAGCCTTTTGCGTCCGTTGTCAGCGTCTCCACCAGGGAAGTCAGCCCGGCATCCGAGTAGATGTTTACCTTCATCCCGGTAAAGGAATAGCTTCCGTTATAGGGCTCTGTCTTTCCTGTATCAGCATCCTTTTTCTGAATTTCAATCTCCTTGGTTGCCCTGGTGTTTGAAACCGATGCGATGGCCGCGTTCGCCGCGGTGGAATTGGAAGCGCTGACCGTTACCTTTACGATCCCGGTGTTTACATTCCAGCCTTCCGGAACGGATATTTCCTTTGCATAGTAAGTTCCCGGCGTCACCTTATAGGCATCGGCGCTGCCGTCTTTCTTCGTCACGAACTCATGCACCAGCTTTGTTGCGCCCGAGTCTGAGTAGACACCGATATGGCAGCCGGAAAGATCGTAGCTTTTTCCGTCAGATGCGGTTTTCTTTACGCTCACATATCCTTCATCCGGCCACTCTACAGAAAGGGCCAGCCCCTTGCTGTCCGTATGGTAGCCAAAACCGATATCCTGAGAGTTGGCAAGTTTAAGGAGCATTGCATGGAAATCCAGCGGGTAGTTGGAGGTAATCGCATACTCACCCTTCAGCTTGCTCATATCGCCGGTCGCCTCCAGATGGAATTTTTCTCCGCCTTTTACGCTTACATTTCCGGTTCCGCTTTTTCCGGTCGTCTCGTTGACAAGCTTGACGCCGTCCTCGAGATGCAGCGTGATAACAAAAGCCACGTTCGCTTTCCAGGTAAAGGTCTCCGTCACGTTGCTGGTTGCCTTGGTGGAAAGGGACGGGATAAGTTCCGTTGCCGTCGGGTCCGGCATCTTGGCAAGCGCTGCCTTGATTTCCCGGAGCATGTCTTTTGCCGTTGATGAAAGGTTTCCTCCGAAACCGGACTCGCCGTCATACAGGTAATCGACCAGGTAATGCTGCATCGCCCTGGTTTCCGATCCGCATCCGTAATTGGTCATGATCGTTTTGATGTTGTAGCCGTTGAACGTGCCTCCCCAGCCCGGGCCGCCGTAGCCATAAAAAAGAGCCTTCCGAAGGTACTTGTCATCGCCGCCTTCGTCAAGCTCGATCATGTTTTTATAGGTTGTCCCGCTTGGCGGGGATGTCATGGAATGCTGCATGCAGTAGGCATTGACTGTATAGGTTTTTCCGTCCACCTTGTAGCGGACATACTTGTACGAATCATTGCCGCCGCTTCCCATCACGGAACTGAAGGGATGGAGCGTGCCGTCGGAGAAATAGTAGTAGCTTCCGGCTTCCACGTCGGTGTTGTCATCCCATTCATCACCGGCAGAGGCAGCAAGGAGCATCGTGCCGAATACGGCATCCTCGGATACTTCCAGAAGGATATTTTCCTCAGGCATCTCAAAGGTAAACGTATCCGCCCCTGCGTTATAGCTGACCTCTGAGTAGAGGATATCTGCGGTATCCACCTTTTCATTGGATTCCTCTTTCAGGGCCGCCACAGCGGTGGGAACTCCGGCACTAAGATCTGTTGAAAAGGAAACCGTTTCGCCGGCATCATAGGTGCCGTCCTCATGGTCAAGCGTTACGCCAAGCTCCTCGCCTTTTTTGATGATGACCTTATATTTGCCTTCGGTATCCTCCGTTTCCGCTTCGGAAAGAGCTTCCGTCTCTTCCTCGGAAAGATCCTCTGTCTCTTCACTTAGTCCCTCAGTAAGGTCTTCCATCTGGGTTTCCAGGGCCGTTTCTTCTGTCTCTTCTAAGGGAGCGATCTCGCTGACATCTTCGGTTTCTTCTTCAAGCGCTTCCGTAACAGCCTCTGTGAGGAAATAATCCTCCCCCAAAGACTCACTCTCTTCGCTTATCGCTTCTGTGGGCGTTTCTTCATCCCCGTCTGAAGATTCCTCATCATCAGGACTTTCCTGATCTGAAGAAGAGGCATCGCTTCTGGTTTCGCTTTCCCTTGTCTCACCCATTTCCATGACAAGGACAGGGCGAAGGACATACCACATCTTCTCGCCGTTACCATGGCTGATGCGGTAGATCGTGCTGTATGTGCCGGGCGTATTGACATCCACCTCGTCGCTTACCAGTTCGATCTGGTCGGTGCTCTTATCATAGGAGATGCCTGTAAAGTCCGCTGCGGCGACAAACACGGATCCGTAGGGAAGGCAGAGCGTATCGACGGTCATGATGCTGCCCTGGGCCGGTAGTCCGTCATCCTCAATCACGGCCGTAAGCTCAATATCCGGCGTGGACTGCTGACCCGGATCGGTTTCTGCCTGCGTCTGAGGATCCTCCAAAGCCGGATCGGCAGTTTCCGGCTCTTCCAGGTACGTTTCTTCCGGATCAGTCTGCACATCCGTATTTTCCTGGGAAGGAACCTGCGATTCCTCATTTGCCGGGACTTCCTTATCTTCGTTTGAAACCATCTCGCTCTCAGGAAAATCCTGCTCAGGAGCCGGATTTTCCTGCGCCTGTTCAGCTATTTCATACTTCTCACAGGTCAGCCTGAAAATCAGGTCCTTATCCGGCATCAGAAAGCTTACCCTGCCGTATTCATCGGTTTCAAAAAAGGTCTCGTTTTTGTCCTTATCCTGCAGATGGATCTGGGTGACCGTAACGCCCTGCGCCGGGGTAAAGGCAAATTCGACCTTCTCATCCGCCCTGTACCTTAGCAGGATGTCCTTATCCTCTGGCAGGGCGTTTTCCGGGCGGTAAACCCTTCCCTCATCCACCATGAACGTGATCTCTTCATACCAGGGCAGTGTGATGATATATTCTTTCGCCTCCGTCTCCGGCTCGGGGATAACTTCGGGCTGCTCATCGGGAACATATTCTTCCAGAGCAGCTTCCGTAAGATCCTCCGCATAAACCGTCATGGGCGAGATCATGTTCGTCAGCATCAGTGCCGCTGACATGGCAAGTGAAATTACTCTGTTCGTTTTCTTTATCATTTCGTCCTCCTGATAATCTTCATAATGATACTGGTTTCATACGACGTTTTTCCGCGGCTGGTCCCTGACCTTGTGCATCCATATCCCTCCTTCCGGGCATAAAAAAACAGACATACCCGTAAGTACGTCTGTTGCCGTGTTTTTATTGAGGCAGGAGAATTATCACCTGACCCTTTCAGGTTTTCTCCTGGTCTTTGATGGATACACTATAGCATGATATTTGTCGCATTGCGTCCCGGGTTTTCCCAGGAATTCTTATCCTGTCGCACTTCGTCCCAGAAATCCCATTTTGTCGCACGTCGTCCCCAAAATTCCATCTTGTCGCATTCATTGTATTAATCTTGTATCAGTCAACGTATCATCATATATTTCACACGTCTTATGATCGAAGAGCACCCATTCAATCAGATCAAGTTCTCCAGGATGTTCTGAAATGAACTCTTTCACTGTAGTAATGGCAATTTTGGCAGCTACTTCTGTTGGAAAATGATAAGCCCCAGTTGAAATAGAGGGAAATGCCACACTGCGTATCTTATGGGTTACCGCCACCTGCAGAGAATTTCTATAGCAGTCTGCAAGAAGTTCTTTTTCCTTTCCTTTCCCGTTGTGCCAAACCGGACCAACAGTATGAATAATATATTTGCACGGAAGATTATATGCACCAGTCAACTTGGCTTCACCTGTGTTGCATCCTTTGAGACCTTTGCATTCTTCCATCAGTTTTGGCCCAGCAGCCTTGTGAATTGCTTCGTCGACACCACCACCTCCCAACAGCTCTCGATTGGCGGCATTGACAATGGCTTCTACATCAGAAACCTTTGTTATATCTCCCTGCATCGTCCGGATTATTGTTCCTTTGTTCCAACCGTAATCTGGCACAAGTAACTCATCTTCACTTACCATAAGGTCAATCTGTTTCAACGCTTCTTCCGGATCCAGCATGGTTGTAAGGTATTCTTCATAAGTATTATCATCTCTATATCGTTCATTATTCTCATACTTGAGCTGAGACCTGGATATGCTTTCGGAGGTATACTTATCGTTTTTCCTGAACTGATCCTCAGGAGAATTGATTCGTACAACTTCAGAATTTACTAGGTCAATGCTGACGCGTGCAGTATGGAAGGACCTGCTATACTGAGGTTTTGTTCCTGAAATTGAAACACTGATGATTTCTCTTATACTTTTCAGATCCTCTTTAGAAACCAGGCTGAAGAAATCATATATTTTTTGATAATCATGGACCTTATCATCGTATAGATAGATTCCAAATGTATCAATAATGATTACTTTATCAGAATATGCCTCATTTCCCGGATCGGCAAGAGCCTGATCATGTGTCAGATTTAGCATGGACAGGGAACAATACTTGGAAACCTGCCCAATGAGATTTGCTTCAAGATCAACATTGAGCTTTACTTCAACTGGAAGATATTTTCCATTGAAAATGACAACATTATCTATATAGCCCCACTGCCCGTTCTTATTCTTGCAATAGCATTCCGCATATATTTTTCTGCTGTCGCTGATATCCTTCAAAAGATAATCGACAAAAGCCTTTCGAAACTGTTCTTCAAGCGTATAATGAAATCTGTAGTTTCTTGCTACTTCAAGCCAGTTTTCTCTGTTAATGCTACTTTCCCTTATTGGCTCAGAACGGCTTTTCAAAACATAGCCAGGAAGTGTATTCAGCTGAGCCATTTTATCTTTTAACAGGGAATACTTATCCGAATAAACAGGTGTAATAGAACCGCCTTTGGATACAGGCACTTTTTCTTTAAATTGATCATAATGAAGTGGCTGCTCAAGAAGTACAATATCATCTACTCTTGCGTAAACTCTTTTGTCTCCGGATACTTTTTCAATATTGCCAGCAACCTTGCCTACAGCGAAAATTCTTCCCCCATACCGGTCATAAAAACTTTCTTCTCGCATTACTCCATAATTCAGAAGCCTGTAATCGCTTGGCTGCAGATGCTCTTTTAGTCGTTTTATTTCTGCACGAATATGTGAAATAGCCTGAATAGAGGAGACGGTAGTCATAAATAAGACAATATCCCCTTTCTTACACCACCTCGGGACAGACCAAACCTCTGAAGAATTCAGAAGAATCTGCTCTGGATCTAATAACTTTTCGTTCTCCGTCATATAGTACAGAAGATCCTCAATGGTACTGGGTAATGCTATACTATTAATAAATGCCTGAACAGGGGCCTCCTTACGGAAATTGAAATAATTTCGCATCCCCTCTCTAAAT
>CADBME010000030.1 GCA_902795715.1 uncultured Lachnospiraceae bacterium
GGAAAACAAATTCAGTCAGTGAATTTGGATCGAGATTCGATGGGGTCGCTGATTTTGTATTTGTGGTTGTTTGTCTGACAAGGATTCTTCCTGAAATGGATATTCCAATCTGGCTGTATGTATGGACGGCGATAATCGCTTTGATCAAGATTATCAACATTATATCCGGGTATCTTATACAGAAGAGATTTGCTGCAGTACATACGACTATGAACAAGTTGACAGGCCTGCTGCTCTTCATGCTTCCACTGACATTAACAATAGTTCCGCTTAAATATTCGGGAATTCCCATATGTTCTATAGCGACATTTGCGGCTGTTCAGGAAGGACATTTCATAAGGATAGGAGTTGCCGGGAGGGAGACTTGAACCAGAAATTCAATCTCGCCTCCCGGTCTTTGTTTTATCAGATTCACCATCATCCTGCATATTTTGTCAAGAGCATCTTTAACATTATTTACTTGATAACGGCTACGTATGATTAAAAAAAGAGATTTTCCTGTTTTTAAGAGGAGGAAAATATAGTATACTAATAAAGAACGATTGGAATAAAAGTTTCCGAGTTTGTGGACCTTAAGAGCAATCCATGGTGTACAGACCGAAGTCCGGACCTGGTCCGGACCCAGAGCCATACGGGAAACGGTATGACTTTCCGTGTTTGAGAAGGAGACAGGCAAAGACCTTAGGGGGAGAACTGTCTTTTTATGACGGTTCTCCCTTTTCAGATTTCGTGGCTTATTCCGCTTCAGGAGATATTTATAAAGAAGGATTAAGATAGTAAGAAGGTGTAAGATATGAAAATCATGAAAGTGACGGATGCTGTAGGTCAGGTCCTCTGTCACGATATTACCCAGATTATTGTGGGAGAGAAGAAGGGGCCGGTGTTTCGAAAGGGTCACATCATCCGGGAGGAGGATATTCCTGTCCTTCTTTCCGTGGGTAAGGAAAATGTCTACGTCTGGGAATACAATGAAAGCATGCTCCATGAGAATGAGGCAGCGGAAATTCTAAGGGAGATCTGCCAGGGCTATGGAATGCATCCTACAGAAGTAAAAGAAGGAAAGATTGAACTGGTTGCGGATATTGACGGACTTTTGAAAATCCGCAGGGATAAACTCAGGACGGTGAATGGTCTTGGGGAAATGATGATTGCCGCCCGCCATGGGGATTTCCCTGTAAAAAAAGGAGATAAGCTGGCAGGAACCAGAATCATCCCCCTTATCATTGACAAAGAGAAAATGAAAAAAGCCAGGGAACTGGCTGGGAAAGAACCCATCTTCTCTATCCTGCCCTTTAAAAAGAAAAAAGCTGGGCTTGTTACTACCGGCAGTGAAGTTTATCAGGGAAGGATTAAGGATACATTTACCCCTGTGATAGAAAGAAAACTGGCTGAATATGATGTGGAGATTATGGACCATATCTTATGTGATGACAATCACGAGATGATTACCCGGGCCATCCTGTCCCAGATCGACAAGGGGGCCGAGCTGGTCCTTTGTACCGGCGGCATGAGTGTGGATCCTGATGACCGTACACCCCTGGCCATCAAAAATACCGGGGCCCGTATTGTTTCTTATGGGGCACCGGTCCTTCCCGGGGCTATGTTCCTTCTTGCTTACTATAATGAGAATATACCGATTGCAGGACTTCCCGGCTGTGTTATGTACGCCGGCAGAACTGTTTTTGACCTGGTATTACCCCGGCTCCTTGCCGGAGATATGATTAATGCCCGAGAGCTCGCAGACCTGGGGGAAGGAGGATTATGCCTGAATTGCTCCGTGTGTACCTTCCCCAACTGTGGTTTTGGAAAGTAGGTGGCCTATGGATTTCACACATTTTGATGACCAGGGGAATGCATGGATGGTCGATGTATCAGAAAAGGATGTGACACGGCGGGAGGCGACGGCCTGTGGGGATATTATCATGTCGGAAGAGTGTTTCAAAAAGGTGAAGGCCGGACAGATGAAGAAAGGGGACGTCCTGGGAGTGGCCAGGATTGCCGGAATTATGGGAGCCAAAAAAACCTCCGATCTGATTCCCCTTTGCCACAATCTAAATCTGACCGGACTGGAGGTCTGGTTTGAGATGGAAGAGGAGGAGAACAGGATTCGGGCCTTCTGCAAGGCCCGTACCAGGGGGAAGACCGGGGTGGAGATGGAAGCCCTGACCGGAGTCCAGACAGCCTTGCTGACAGTTTATGACATGTGTAAAGCTGTGGACAAAAGGATGGTAATGACCAATGTCCATCTTATCCATAAAAGCGGGGGAAAGAGCGGTGATTTCCATGCTTGACCTGCGGGGAAGAGAAATCAATTACATGAGGGTATCCGTTACGGACAAATGCAATCTCCGCTGCCGCTACTGTATGCCGGAGGGAGTGGATATTGTTCCCATGTCTGATCTGCTGACCTTAGAAGAAATCAGGGAAGTATGCAGACAGGCCTCCCTTCTGGGAATTGACCGGATTAAAATTACAGGTGGAGAACCCCTTGTTCGGAAAGGGGTGACAGACCTGGTATCCATGCTCCGGGAATTGCCGGACATCCGCCAGATTACCATGACCAGCAATGGAGTCCTCCTGTCCCAATACCTGCCGGACCTGGTAAAAGCCGGACTGGATGGAATTAATATCAGTCTGGATACCCTGGATCGGGAGAATTATGAGAGAATAACCGGAAGAGACTACCTGGATGAGGTTTTAAAAGGACTGGACCAGGCTCTGGATTCCGGGATCCGGGTTAAGATGAATTCTGTATTGATGAAAGGCCTGAATGACCAGGAATGGCTGGACCTGATCAGCATGGCCAGGACAAAAAAACTTGATGTCCGCATGATTGAGATGATGCCCATTGGTTCCGGAAAGTCTTATGAAGGGATATCCAACCAGGAACTTTTAAGACATCTGAAAGAGCATTTTCCGGATCTTATGGAAGATCACAGGGTTCATGGAAACGGGCCGGCTGTTTACTATCAGATTCCCGGATGGAAGGGGTCGATCGGATTGATCAGTCCGGTTCACGGAAAGTTCTGTGACAGCTGCAACCGGATTCGAATGTCGGCCATGGGTGACCTCAAGCCCTGCCTGTGTTTTGCCCCGGTAGCAAATATACGGGATGTCCTGCGTAATCAGGGGGAGGAAGCGGTGGCAGAGCTTCTGAGAAAGGTAATATCTGAAAAGCCGGAAGCCCATTGTTTCGGCAAGATTGAAGAGATCACAGAAGATAAGCAAATGATTGCAATTGGGGGTTAGGGTGTTTTTATGAATGGGAATTCAGCAGATAAAAATGTAAAGAGAGAAGATTCTGTCATAGCTGGTGTGGGCCTGTTGAAAGGAATCTGCATCAGTGAGAAAAAAGGGACGAAAAAACATGAGGTACAAGAAGCCTTTCTGAAAGAGGACTGGGGCCTGGAAGGTGATGCCCATGCCGGACATTGGCACCGCCAGGTCAGCCTTCTTTCACGGGAAAAGATTGATGCTTTCCGGGAGAGAGGGGCCCAGGTGGTCTATGGGGACTTTGGGGAAAACCTGATTGTGGACGGCTTTGACTTCCGGACTATGCCGGTAGGAACCCGGTTCCGGATTGGAGAGGCACTTCTGGAAATGAGTCAGATTGGCAAGGAATGCCACAGTCATTGTGCCATCTATAAGGCTATGGGCGACTGCATCATGCCCAGGGAAGGGGTTTTTGCGGTGGTAAAAGAAGCCGGGACCATCCGTGTGGGGGACCAGGTGGAATGTCTGGGTCTGGATCCGGACCGGCCCCTGACCGCAGCGGTAATTACTCTGAGTGACAAAGGTTTCCGGGGAGAGCGGGAGGATAAAAGCGGGCCTGCCATTGTTGAAATCCTAAAGGGAAATGGCTATGAGGTCCTTGAGACTATTCTCCTGCCGGATCATCAGGCAGGAATTGAAAAGGAATTGATCCGTCTTAGTGACCAGCGCCAGGTAAACCTGATTGTTACCACCGGGGGAACAGGATTTGCCCCCACCGATGTGACGCCGGAAGCCACTATGAATGTGGCCACCAGAAATGCGCCAGGAATTGCCGAGGCCATTCGCGCCGGTTCCATGGTCATTACCAGAAGGGCTATGTTATCCCGGGAGGCGTCGGTCATCCGTAATCAGACCCTGATTGTCAACCTGCCCGGCAGTCCCAAGGCAGTAAAGGAGAGCCTGGGCTTTGTCATCGACCAGCTGGACCACGGCATCCGGATTCTTACAGGACGGGCCGGGGAATGTGCCAGAAAGTAAAGGGGGACCTGATATGTTATTGGAAGAAGCAATCCGTATTCTTAAGGATGCCGCAGGTCCGGTCAGGGATACAGAAAAGGTCCCTTTGGCTAAGGCTTCCGGCCGGGTTCTGGCCATGGACCTGAAGGCTTGTTATGACCAGCCTCCTTTTCCACGGTCGCCCCTGGACGGCTACGCAGTACGGGGAGAAGATACCCTCAAGGCATCGGAGGACAAGCCGGTGGAATTAAAAATCCTGGGCAAGATCTATGCAGGCCAGGTATTTCCCGGAAAAGTCCGGGAAGGAGAATGTGTCCGGCTTATGACCGGGGCTCCTGTTCCGCAGGGGGCCAATGCAGTGATCCGCCAGGAAGACACAGATTTTGAGCCGGGAAAGTCCGGAGACTTCACCGGCCCGGAAAGCCGGGTCAGGATTTTCAGGGGGGCTGCTCCCTACCGCAACTATGTTTATGAGGGGGAGGATTACAGAAAAGGAGATATTCTTCTTCAGAAAGGAACAGTTCTCAGGGGAAGACATCTGGGTATTGCAGCCGGAGCAGGGCTGGATGAGCTGGAGATCTACCGGGAGCCGGCCATTACTGTCATTTCCACGGGGGATGAAGTGATTGAGCCGGGCCAGGATCTGAAACCAGGCAAGATCTATGATTCCAACCGCTTTACGGTGGTTGGCCGTCTGGCGGACCTGGGCTTTCAAAGGGTGGACTCCTGGCATTGCCAGGATGATCCGGCCGCAATGGCCAGCCGGATCCGGGAGGCAGGAAAAAGCAGTGACCTGATTATTACTACAGGAGGAGTCTCCGTGGGAGAGAAGGATATCATGCACCAGGTGATGGCGGATCTGAAGGGGGAGAAACTTTTCTGGAAGGTCAGTCTCAAGCCCGGAGCTCCCAGTCTGGCATTTGTTCTGGGAGAAAAAAAGCTGCCGGTTATCTGTCTTACCGGTAATCCTTATGGAGTTGCAGTGAATTTTGAGCTTCTGGTTCGCCCTTTGCTGGAAAAACTATCCGGGAATCCGGAGGTGGCCTGTAAAACCTGTTTCTGCAAGCAGGTCAATGATTCTCCTAAATGGGGAGGTGTCCGGCGATTCATGAGAGGCTTATATGATGAAACTAAAGGGGAGGTAACCATTCTGGCCGGCAGCCATGCTTCCGGAACTCTTTCTTCCATGGCAGTTTGCAACTGCCTGGTGGAGATTCCGGAGAATAGCGACGGGAAAGCGGGCAGGATGGTCAAGATATATCTTTTTTAACTCTAGACAATAGACATAAGAAAAAAGGCTAGGGAAACCGCCCTTTTGCAGGCCCGAAAAAACACAGACAAGGAGGGGGATTATGAGAAAAACCATGAAAAAACTGATAGTCCTTTTACTGGCAGCAGTCCTTTTGACGGGACTGGCTGCCTGCGGTGCCGGCGGCGAAAGTGAAAAAAACACGGAGACAGGGAATGAGGGAGGTCAGGTTGAACTTCAGGTCTTTATCGCAGCCAGTCTCAGTACGGTTATGGATGAGATAGCAGCAGAGTATAATAAGGATCATCCTGATGTGAAAATCACCTATAATGCGGACAGCTCCGGGACCCTGATGACTCAGATTGAGGAAGGCTATGCCTGTGATGTGTTCTTTTCCGCAGCCCAGAAGCAGATGGATGAGCTGGCCGAAAAAGGTTTTGTGACAGAGGGCAGCTGGGCAAATGTGGTCAATAATCAGCTGGTGGTTCTGACTCAGAAGGACAGCAATACAAAAGTGACCGGGCTTGAAAACCTGGGAGAGGCCAAATCCCTGGCTCTGGCTGACGGCAGTGTTCCGGTGGGCAAATACACCAGACAGGCCCTCATGAATCTGGGCATACTGAAAAAAGTGGATGATCCTTCCCTGATTACCACCCAGGAAGTTTCCGATGCCCTGGGCGGGGTGGAAATCAGCGAGCAGGGTAATGTGAGCAAAGTCCTTCTGGCAGTAGCAGAAGCTTCCTGCGAAGTGGGTACCACTTATTATTCCGATACCTATGGTTATGAGGACCAGGTAAAGGTTTTGGAGACGGTCAGCTATGACTTGAGCGGCAATATCATTTATCCCATCGCACAGATTAATAACGAAGAGGCGGATGAGGCCACAAAGGCAGCAGCAAAGGAATTTATCGACTACGTGACTTCTGATGAGGCTAAGGCAATTTTTGAAAAGTATTACTTTGATACGGATGTGGAATAAAAGAAATCCCAGGATTCCCTGTTGATCAGGTAAAAGAGGAATAATCCCCGGCTGCAGTAAGGAGAAAGACTATGGAGACATTCACAGACATTTTAAAATCCCTGGATTGGAGTCCCCTCTTCATTTCTTTGAAGACCGGCATTGTGGCAACCCTGCTCTGTTTTGTTTTCGGGATTCTGACCGCAGGCTGGGTTATGGGAAGAAAAAGCGGGTTCCGGGCGGTGGTCGATTCCATTCTGACCCTGCCCATGGTCCTTCCGCCTACTGCCTCCGGTTTCTTTCTCCTGCTCTTGTTCAGCAGGCGGCGGCCATTAGGGATTTATCTGTATGATCATTTTGATATCAGGATTGTTCAGTCATGGGCGGGATGTGTTATTGCAGCTTTTGTGATTTCCTTTCCCCTTATGTACCGGAATGCCAGGGCAGCTTTTGAGCAGGTGGACATTAACCTGATCTATGCGGGCAGGACCCTGGGAATGAGTGACTGGAAGATTTTTTGCAAGGTGGTTTACCCGGCGGCAAAGCCGGGTATTGCCTCCGGGACAGTCCTGACCTTTTCCAGGGCTATTGGTGAATATGGGGCCACATCCATGCTTGCCGGAAATATATCGGGAAAAACGGCAACCATTTCCCAGAGGATTGCCATGGTGATTCAGAACGGGGATTTTGTTACTGCCGGAATCTGGGTACTCATTGTAATGATCATTGCTTTTGTCATTATGCTGCTTATGAATCTGCTGGCGGTAAGATCCGGCAAAAACCAAATTCGATGGTAAAAAGTCTTAGGGAAGGAATAAAGGATGGATTTAGAAGTTCGCCTGGAGCAGTCCTATCAAAACTTTCAATTGGATATGGATCTTAAGACCTCCTCTTCCCGGGTGGGTATTCTGGGAGCTTCCGGTGCCGGAAAGAGTATGACTCTGAAGATGCTGGCGGGGATTCTCACTCCTAAAAAGGGTCGGATTCTCTTTGGGGACCGACTCCTTCTGGATACCCGAAAGAAGATCAATATTAAGCCTCAAAAGAGGAAGATCGGCTATATGTTCCAAAACTATGCACTCTTTCCCTCCATGACCGTGGAGGAAAACATCGGGGCAGGAATTCCCGGTAAGAGTACCGGCCGTAAGGAAATCATCCGGCAGATGGTGGACCGTTTTCACCTGTCCGGGCTGGAAGATCAGCTGCCATGGGAATTGTCGGGAGGACAGCAGCAGAGGGTTGCCATGGCCAGAATTCTGGCCTCCTCTCCGGACATGATTCTTTTGGATGAGCCCTTTTCCGCCCTGGATGTCCATCTGAGGGACCGGATGCAGAGAGAACTTCTCAATCAGCTTAAGGATTATCCGGGAACCGTATTTATGGTCTCCCACAACCGGGATGAGATCTACCGGTTCAGCCAGGAGATTCTGATCCTGGACCGGGGAAAAATCGTCAGCCAGGGAAGCAGGAAGGAAGTCTTTGCCCGGCCGGCCACCAGGACCGCTGCAGCCATGACAGGCTGTAAGAATTTTTCCTCCGTCAGCAGACTGGATGATCACCGGCTCCGGGCCGACAGCTGGGGGGTGGAGATCCGGACAGAAAACAAACTGCCCGAAAATCTGCAATTTATCGGTTACCGGGCCCATCAATTTATCCCTGTCTGGGGGGAGCAGAAAGAGAATTGTATTCCCTTTATCCTGGACCGGATAGACCAGCTTCCTTTTGAGGAGAATTATTACATTCGTCCGAACCGGGAAAGCTATAATCCGGAGGATGTGATCTCCTGGTTTGTACAGAGAGATCTTTGGCCAATAATTCGGGAGAAGGGTTTACCGGATTATCTGCAGATTCGTGAGGGGGACCTCCTCTATTTTTCCGAATAAGAGCTTAATAAGGACTGTGCCTCCTGTACTTCCTGAGTCTCTGGTGTTTCCCCTGAAGGCTCTTTGGGCAGATATTCACTGATCTTATGCCGTTTCAACATCATCATGACCCAGCGACGGATCAGATCATAGATTACCGCAAACACCGGTACGCCTACGATAATACCGATGATACCAAAGAATCCTCCAAAAAACGTGATAGAGAACAGAACCCAGAAGCCGGTAAGTCCGACACTTTCTGAAAGAAGTATGGGTCCAAGTACGTTTCCGTCAAACAACTGTAAAAGAATAAGGAAGACGATAAAAATCAGACAGCAGATCGGTTTGTCGATCAGAATGATCAGGGCACTCGGAATGCCTCCGATGTAGGGTCCGAAAAAGGGAATAATGTTTGACACGCCGATGAGCACCGCGATTAAAACAGCATTGTGCATCCCCATGGTCAGCTGCAATATGAGACAGAATACATAGCAGATCAGACCGATTATGGTGCTGTCCAGGATTTTTCCCCCGAAAAAGCCTTTGAAGGTTTTATCGATAAAGCGAAACTCATCCAGTACCACTTCGGCGGATTCTCTCTTAAATACGGAATATGTCAACATTTTCGCCTGGCGGGTAAAGGTATCCTTGCCAAGGAGAAGGTAAATGCAGACAGTAATTCCGATCAGGAGATTGTACAGGAGTCCCAGGAGTGAACCAAAGGCTCCCACAATTCCGCCAAGAGCATTACTGAGGTAGGGAAGAACATTTTTTTTGAGCCATTCCGGTCCGTTTACTTCCAATGATTTCAGTGTATCATCAATGTATTTACCCACACCCGGATTACTCTCAGTATATTTTAAGATGAACCTGTCGATGCGCTTAAGAACACCGGGAATGGCTTCAGCTATGGCAACGATACTATCCACCAGGGCCGGGATGACCAGGACCAGGAGAAAAATGATAATCAGCACGGCAGCCAACAGGACCAGAATCAAGGAGAGGGCCTTAACAAGGCCTTTATGGTTTTCACCGATCAATTTAGGCAGCTTTTTTTCAAACCAGTTATAGGGTGTCTTCAGCAGATATGCGATCACACCACCGTAAATAAATGGTTTCAATATGCCAACGATCGAGCTGAATGCATTGCTGATTCCCTCAAATCTGAAAATCAGAAAAAAAGATATGATGGATAATGTCAGCCCGATGAACAGTGGCATTGCAAAACGAAATGCATTTCTAAAGAAATTTTTCATAACTTTTCCCTTTCTGTTACATCAGTAAATAAGGTGTTTTTTGATTTGCGGTTCACATTGTTAAACTTTTGGAATAATCCCAAAAGGCTTTTGTCATTAATAATTATAGAAGAATAAAAGACAGGGTGTCAATCCAAACTCTTCATAGTTCAACCGGTTGAAAGGCAAAAATTGAGGGGAGAACAGCTTTTTTGCTGCTCTCCCCTGTTCTGGAGCATACGGGACTTGAACCCGTGGCCTTTTGAATGCCATTCAAACGCGCTCCCAACTGCGCCAATGCCCCATGCATATTTTCATATGACTTCGTTATTCTACCATAAATTACTCATAGTTGCAAATAAAAAAATCGGAAATGGAAAAATGAGATTCCGGTGGAATCAGAAGCCTGTGTGTTCATCATAATCCCTTCGGGTCGATACGCCGGCATCCTGCAGCATCCTTTTCAGGCGGTGGAGAAAACGGCTTCCCAGGGCTTCTTCCAGTTCATCATAGTTGATGAATTCGACGGTGATTGTTCCCGGTTCTTTTTCCGTAAATACATCATAGAGGGCATCCAGATTACGGCCGAAATAATCAGGCAGTTCCATCTGTTCGCCAATCTGTTTGTAAAAATCTCTTTTATCAAGTATTTCCATTCCATCTATTATTATTTTCATTGGCTGTCATCTCCATATAATAATTCAAAAGTCTCGTAGTGATCTTCCGTATAATAAATCTGCCCGTCATCAGAGTAGACAATCCTTTTTGCTCCTCTTTTTTTTGCTCCCAGAGTATCAATATCACATTCATAATACCGGCGCCCTTTTACATAGGGGAGGGTCTCCTCATAATTACTGAACCGGTCTCCTCCAATACACTTTCCCGGAGCGTAGGGCTCTAAGGACCCTCCTGACCAGCCCAGGGAACGGGCTTCTTTTTTTGTGATGAAATTATCAGGAAGATGCTTATATTGAATAAGATAATTCATCACATCTTCTTTGGAAGTGTAAGATCCGTCTTCCTTCAGATTCGGATCGGACTTACCGTAGGAATCAGAAGATTCGTTCTTATCTTCCCATTCTTCATACCAGCGGGAACGACTCGAACCGTCCTCGGTTGCTTGCTCTGCGGTTCCGGCTTCGCTTCCCTCTTTCTTTTTTTCATCGGGACTGCCGCAGCCGGCCATAAGCAGCAAAAGCGTGAGCAGCCAAACTCCAAAGATTATCAGTCTCTTCCTGCCTGTCATATATATATCCTCCGTCAAGACAGTGAAATGATTTCCGTTGCGGTCTTAGTATATCAGAGAACCGGCTTGCGGGAAAGTCCCCGGAAAACAAAATATTTGCATTTGGAAGAAAATAGAATAAAATGGAAAATTTAGGTTGAAAAGGAAGACTTAGTATGTTAATATATGGAAAATAAAGCAGATAATAGTATTATATAAAAAATATGGTAAGAAAAGAAAGGTTGTAAAAAAGGGTAGAGATTATGATGACATTTGAAGAGTTTTCCATGTATGCTAAGGACCATGTTACAGATTTGTGGGAGGATAAGGATCAATATGAAGTGAACCTGTGTCAGGTGACGAAAAATAACGGGCATAAGGTTACCAATCTTCAGATTCGAAAAAAAGGGGAAGCGATAGCTCCTCTCATTATTCTTCGGGATTATTATGTCCGCTACCAGGCCAGGATACCTTTAGATCTGGTTCTTGAGATGATTTGCCGAAATTATTTTTCGGGGATGGAATCGATTGAAGAATGTTTAAAGATGCAGCCGGATTGGGAAATAGTCAAAAACAAAATTATTTTCCGGCTGGTCAATTTCAGGAAAAATAAAAAGATGCTGAAGTCAGCACCACATGTACCTTTTGCGGATCTGGCGGTTACTTTCCGATGGCTGGCAGGCACTTATGAGGATAAGGTAGGGACCATCCTTATTGATAATACACTTTTCCAAAGCTTTAAAATGAGTGAGGAAGAGCTTTTAACCTGTGCAATGGAAAATACCAAAAGGCTTTTCCCACCGAAAATTTGTACCATGGAGGAGATGCTGCTGAAACTGTCAGGCCATGATTGCCGGAATGAAACTGTCTTTTCGGAAGACCTGTCTAAGGTTTATGTACTAACCAATGAATTCGGGGTCAATGGAGCTTCCGCCGTTCTTTATGATCATGTGCTTGAAGAATTCTCTGACACAATAGATGGGGATTTCTATGTGATTCCATCCAGCATCCATGAGGTCCTTCTTGTGCCGATGGATACGGACATGGAACCGGAAACCATAAGACGTATCATCCACGAGGTGAATACAGTGGCCGTAAATCCTGACGATTATCTGTCTGATTCTCTCTATTGCTATGAAAGAGAAAAGGGATATCTTTGTCTTGCGGATTGACGGGCAGCTAACTTGCTGCAGCTGCTATTCTTTTGGATCAGGGGCTTTTTATCAAAAGGAAACAAAAACAAGAGCAAGAAGATATAAACAGAACAAATGTTCGAAAATTCATTGACAAGCTCTTTTCTGTATGTTATGATTCCCTTGTGCGAGTTTTTTATAGTTCTTCATGCGATCCTTTACGCAAACCAAAAACATTCCTTTTTACAGGATGTCTCCTTTGCGGCCGGAAGAAGGCCCCGGATATTACTATATTACAGGGAAAAGGAATCACAGCTTATTTGTCACAGGAAGGCAGGGGTACAGATTATGAGAATATATCTGGTAAGGCATGGTCAGACCCGGTTGAATAGAAGAGGATGCTATTACGGGCTTAAGGATGTCCCTTTGTCAGACCATGGTGTGGCCCAGGCTTGTCTTGTAGGGAATATGATTGGTCATTTGCATTTTGACAGAGTGATTTCCAGTCCTCTTAATCGAGCCATATCGACAGCTTCCCTCATCCTTTCACCTTCCCCCACATTGACAAACACAGTCGAGATTGGGCCGGACGCCGGAATCGGCAGGGATGACATGGCCGGGACAGACAGCAGAATCGAGATAGACGGACGGATCGAAGAACAGCATTTTGGGATATTTGAAGGCATGACGTATTCGGAGATTTCCAGCTCTTACCCCGAGGAGCTTGAGGCCTGGAATTCTGATTTTGATCATTATCGGATTCCTCAGGGAGAGAGTTTCCGTGATGTAAGACTCCGAATCGATTCCTTTACTAAAGACCTTCTTCATATGAATGAGCAGAATAAGGACCAGACCATCTTGATTACAGCCCATAAGGGGACTTTCGGCCATCTTCTTGCCGCTCTTCTTGGGCTTCCTCTGGGAGGATTCTGGAACTTTGCCATAGAACAAGGCTGTTACACCTGTATCGATCTGGAAGACGGATATGCTATTTTACGGCGGCTGAATTCGACACAGGTTGAAGGCGATGGAAGATGAGACAGCCGAAAGAATAAGCGGGCAAGACTGAGATTCATTACGAGGAATGAAGAGGAACAGAATCTATGGATTTATTTGAATACATGGGAATGCAGAAAAAAGAAGAGGAATCCCCCCTGGCTGTCAGGATGCGTCCCCGGACTTTGGATGAGATTGTCGGACAGCAGCATATAATAGGTAAAGACAAGCTTCTTTACCGGGCGATCAAGGCTGACAAGATCAGTTCACTGATCTTTTACGGGCCTCCGGGAACCGGAAAGACCACGATCGCCAAAGTCATTGCCAATACAAGCAGTGCTCATTTTCTTCAGATGAATGCTACCACATCCGGAAAAAAGGATATGGAGAAGGCGGTGAAGGAAGCGGAAGAGTCCCTGGGCATGTATGGGAAGAGGACTATTCTCTTTATCGATGAGATTCATCGTTTTAACAAGAGCCAGCAGGATTATCTTCTCCCCTTTGTGGAGGACGGGACGGTGATTCTGATCGGCGCGACGACGGAGAACCCTTACTTCGAGGTCAACAGTGCCCTTATTTCCCGGTCAATGATTTTCCGGCTGGAGCCTCTGTCTAAAGAAGATATTCTTTCTCTGATTAAAATCGCCGTCTATGATGACGTAAGAGGGATGGGGAGCTACGGAGCGGAGATTACGGATGAGGCAGCCGACTTCCTGGCCGAGATGGCGGGAGGAGATGCCAGGACAGGACTTAATGCGGTTGAGCTTGGTATTCTTACTACAGATCCTTCAGAAGACGGGAAGATAAGGATCGACCTTTCCGTGGCGGAAGAGTGTATACAGAGAAGATCGGTTACCTATGATAAGGGGGGAGATAACCACTATGATGTCATCTCCGCTTTTATCAAGAGTATGAGGGGGTCCGACCCGGATGCGGCCCTTTTCTATCTGGCCCGTATGCTGGATGCCGGTGAAGATCCCAAGTTTATCGCAAGAAGGATCATGATCTGCGCTTCGGAAGACGTGGGAAATGCAGACCCGGCAGCTCTTCCCCTGGCAGTAGCTGCTTCTTTGGGTGTGGAGCGTGTCGGAATGCCGGAGGGAAGAATCCTCCTGGCCCAGGCCGCTTCTTATGTCGCAGGGGCTCCCAAGAGCAATGCCAGCTATATGGGGCTTGAGAAAGCAGCATCCGCCATACGGTCTGCCAATACCGGTCAGGTTCCTTCCTACCTTAGAGATGCCCATTATGGCGGAGCATCGGAATTAGGACATGGCATCGGCTATAAATATGCCCATGATTATCCGGAACACTATGTAAAGCAGCAGTATCTGCCGGATGAGATCAGGGATCAGGTTTTTTATCAACCAACGGATATCGGCTATGAGGATAAGATCCGGACCCGGTTAAACCGGCTGAGGACAAGGGAGGGAGATGAATGATGAAACAGTTTCAGAGAATTCTGGCTCTGGCCGGTGTGGTGATTCTGGTCGGTATGCTGGTTGTCACTTTGATCCTGGCATTTACCGGCAGCACTTATTTCATGGCCTCCATGATTATTACCATAACATTTCCCCTTCTCATCTATGCCTATCTTTTCATTTACCGGTTGATGAAAGGGGATAAGGATTCCCATAAGCAGCCGATGTCAGATAATAAGGATAATTGAGAGTTTTATAGCTATGATTTAAGTTAGTTCCGCCTAATCATGAAGATAATTTGTTTTTTATTAATACATATTTGACTTAAGAAAGCAATTGACATACAATAGGGATGTTGCTATATTAAAACAATGAATCTACAACAACTAATTACATTTTAGAAGAGGAGATATAACATGGCATTATTTAAAGGAAGTAAAACAGAGCAGAACCTTATGACCGCTTTTGCCGGTGAGTCCCAGGCACGTAACAAGTATACATACTTTGCAAGCAAAGCAAAGAAGGAAGGCTATGTTCAGATTGCCAATATCTTTGAAGAGACTGCAGCCAATGAGAAAGAGCATGCTAAGATGTGGTTTAAGCTGTTAGAAGGCGGCGCAATCCGTTCCACTATCGAGAACCTGGAAGCAGCAGCTGACGGTGAGAATTATGAGTGGACTGACATGTATGCTACTTTTGCAAAAGAAGCCAGAGAAGAAGGTTTTGAAGAGATTGCAAAGAAGTTTGAAGGTGTTGCAGCCATCGAGAAAGAGCATGAAGAGAGATACCGCAAGCTTCTTGACAATATCAAGAAGGAACTGGTATTCTCCAGAGATGGCGACATGATCTGGCAGTGCGCAAACTGTGGTCATATCTGCATCGGAAAGAAAGCTCCGGAAGTATGCCCGGTATGTGATCATCCCCAGTCCTATTTCCAGATCAAGGCTGAGAACTACTAAAAAAGTTTTTTGAACTTCCATTTTCATAAAGGAAGCGAAAGTTCGATATGGGCCGGTTTTTACAGGGCTACTGCTAAAAAAGCAGTGGCCCTTTTCATTTGCAGGGAAAGTGATTGCTGTCTTGAATGGCGAGTGAATTATTGTAAAGAAAAAACACTTGACAAAGCATGTCCGAACCAGTATAATCGCTCTTTGTAAAGCAAAAATACTTTACAAAGAGGTGAATCCTTTGGATAAGATCGTTGAAAAAGCATTATTGTTTGATTTTTACGGAGAGCTTCTGACAGACCATCAAAAAAAGGTCTATGCCGAGTACATTCAGAATGACCTGTCTGTTTCCGAGATGGCTTCCATTATGGGCATCAGCAGACAGGGGGCTCATGATTTGATCCGGCGGTGTGAGAAGATTCTCTCCGGCTATGAGTCCAGACTCCACCTGGTGGCACATTTCCAAAAGGTCAAGGGGATGGTCAGGTCCATACGCCAGTGTGCCGAGGAGATTATGTCATCGGATGATGAGGCTGTGATTCTGGATAAGGCTCGCAGTATCCAGGAGATTTCCGTGGATATTCTGGAAGAGTACTAAATATTTGACAAAGGAGAGATCCATATGGCATTTGAAAGCCTGACAACAAAGCTTCAGAATGTTTTTAAGAATCTGAGGAGCAAGGGCCGCCTGACAGAATCGGATGTCAAGGAAGCCATGAAAGAAGTCAAAAGGGCTTTGCTGGAAGCGGATGTTAATTTCCGTGTGGTAAAGTCTTTTGTAAAGACAGTGACGGATCGGGCCGTGGGACAGGATGTCCTTAATGGTTTGAATCCCGGACAGATGGTGATTAAGATTGTCAAGGAGGAGATGGAAGCCCTGATGGGGTCTGAGACCACAGAGCTTGTTTTCCTGCCCGGGAATGAAATCACTGTTTTCCTCATGGCAGGACTTCAGGGTGCCGGCAAGACGACCACCTGTGCCAAGATTGCCGGTCAGCAGAAGAAGAAGGGAAAGAGCCCCCTGCTGGTTGCCTGTGATGTCTATCGTCCGGCGGCAATCAAGCAGCTCGAAATCAATGGAGAGAAGCAGGGAGTGCCTGTGTTTTCCATGGGAGATAAGCAGGACCCGGTTGATATCGCCAAGGCTTCGATCGAGCATGCCAGACAGAATGGGAACAACATCGTTATCCTTGATACAGCAGGACGTCTTCATGTAGATGAGTCCATGATGGAAGAACTGTCCAATATCAAAGAAGCCGTCGACGTGACCCAGACTATTCTGGTTGTGGATGCCATGACCGGTCAGGATGCGGTCAATGTGGCTAAAAGCTTTGAAGAAAAGGTGGGAATCGACGGTGTGATTCTTACCAAGCTGGATGGTGACACCCGAGGTGGCGCAGCACTGTCAATCCGAGCTGTGACCGGCAAGCCTATCCTCTACATTGGTATGGGCGAAAAGCTTTCAGACCTGCAGCAATTCTATCCGGACCGGATGACCAGCCGGATCCTGGGCATGGGAGATGTGTTCACCCTGATCGAGAAAGCCGAGCAGGCTGTGAATGAGGAGGACGCCAGGAAGCTGGAGCAGAAGATCCGCAGGGCGGAGTACGGCTATGACGATTTCCTTGAGCAGATGCAGCAGGTGAAACAGATGGGTGGCCTCAATGATTTGATTTCCATGATTCCCGGTCTGGGAGGTCAGATGAGAAATGTAACCATTGATGACAGTGCCATGGATAAAATCGAGGCTATCATTTACTCCATGACGCAGGATAAGAGGGCGAATCCCAACCTGCTCAATCCATCCAGAAAGAAGAGAATTGCAGCCGGAGCCGGTGTTGACATGTCTGAAGTGAACAAGATGTGTAAACAGTTTGAGCAGTCCCGGAAGATGATGAAGCAGATGTCCTCCATGATGGGAGGAAAGGGAAAGCGCCGGGGCGGTATGAATATGGGAGGATTCAAACTCCCCTTTTAATCCTTGATTTATCAGACTGAAGAAAACCCCTTCCTTTCCAGGCAGGCATAGGGACTGGTAAGAAAACCCTGAAAACTATTAAAGATGCAGGTTATACCGCATTAGCGGAATCATATATCCTCAGACCGGCCGGAATGGCTGGTGAGTTATTACGATTTAAGATGAAAGAGGTGTAAAACAATGGCAGTAAAAATGAGATTAAAGAGAATGGGTAAGAAGAAAACTGCGATCTACAGAATCGTTGTTGCAGATGCAAGATCTCCCCGTGATGGAAGAAATATCGATGAGATCGGTTTCTATGATCCCAACCAGGAGCCCGCAGAAGTCCGGATTGATGAAGATGCAGCTAAAGATTGGCTCTCCAAGGGAGCTCAGCCTACAGATACTGTTGCAAGACTTCTGAAGAACGCCGGAATCGAGAAATAATCTCTGCCGTGACGTAAAACCGAAGGCATGGAACCGGAGGTAAATATAATATGAAAGATTTGGTAAAAGTAATTGCCCGTGCTCTTGTTGACCATCCGGATGATGTGGTGGTTACAGAGAAAGAGACCGAAAAGGCAATCTGTATACAGCTGCATGTAGCCCAGGATGACATGGGCAAGGTCATTGGAAAGCAGGGCCGGATTGCCAAGGCGATCCGTACGGTTGTAAAAGCAGCTTCTTCCAATGAGAAGAAGAAGGTTGTCGTAGATATTGAATCATAGTTCAGTACAATTTCACTTGCTGACAAGTTTACTTTGAGAGAAATGATTTCCAGGACGATTTAGGATGATTGTACGGAGAAAATCATTTAAGACGATTATTTAAAGACAATTATTATGGAAGATTTATTGCAGGTCGGTATCATTACAAGCACACATGGACTGAAGGGGGAAGTGAAAGTATTCCCTACGACAGATGATAAAGAACGCTTTCTGGATCTGACCCAGGTTTTTGTGGAGACCAAAGATGGGGAACTTTCCGAACAGAAGGTGGAAAAATGCCGCTTCTTCAAACAGTTTGTTTTTGTGAAGTTTGAAGGACTTGATGACATCAATGACGTTGAACACTTCAAACGTTGTCCCATGCTGGTGACCAGGGAGAATGCGGTTCCCCTTGAAGAAGATGAGTACTTCATAGCCGATATGATCGGACTGACGATCGTGGATGATTCCGGTGTCACTATCGGGAAACTGATTAATGTGATTGAAACCGGAGCCAATGACGTCTATGAAGTGAAAACCCAGGACGGCGGGACCATTCTTCTTCCGGCCATCAAGGATTGTATTCTTGATGTGGATATGGAAGAAGGTATTGTGCTGGTCCATATGCTTAAGGGGTTGATCGGCGGATGAGATTTCATGTACTCACCTTGTTTCCGGAAATGGTGAAAAACGGTCTGGAAACCAGCATTACCGGACGAGCTATTGAAAAGGAAACCATCGGTCTGAATGTAGTGAATATTCGGAATTATTCCCATGATAAGCATAAACATGTGGATGATTATCCTTACGGAGGAGGAGCCGGCATGGTCATGCAGCCCGGGCCTATTTTTGAGGCCTGGGAGGATGTAACAAAAGATATGTCCAAAAAGCCCAGGGTGATATATCTGACTCCCCAGGGCAGGGTTTTCTGCCAGGATATGGCCAGGGAATTTGCCCGGGAGGATGATCTGATTTTTCTTTGCGGGCATTATGAAGGTGTGGATGAGAGAATCCTGGATGA
>CADBME010000031.1 GCA_902795715.1 uncultured Lachnospiraceae bacterium
ATGAAGAATGTGGCTCCGGAAGACCGTCCCCGGGTAGGGCAGATGGTGAACGAGGCCAGAACGGCTATTGAAGAAGAGATGGATTCCAGGGTCAAAGTCATCCAGAGGAAGATTCGCGCAGAGAAAATGAATAAAGAGGTGATCGACGTTACCCTTCCCGGCAGGAAGACCATCATAGGACACCGCCATCCTAATCAGATTGCCCTTGACGATATTGAACGCGTATTTATCGGAATGGGCTACGAGGTGGTGGAAGGTCCTGAAATCGAATATGATAGATATAATTTTGAATTGCTTAATATCCCTGAGAACCACCCCGCAAAGGATGAGCAGGATACATTTTATATCACCAAGGATATTCTCCTCCGGACCCAGACTTCTCCCGTTCAGGCCAGAATCATGGAAACCGGCAGAATGCCCATCCGTGTGATCGCGCCCGGAAGAGTTTTCCGGTCCGATGAAGTGGATGCAACCCATTCTCCTTCTTTCCACCAGGTGGAAGGTCTTGTGGTGGACAAGGGAATCACCTTTGCTGATCTGAAAGGAACCCTCCAGCAGTGGGCCGAAGAATTCTTCGGACCTGAGACTAAGGTCAAGTTCCGCCCCCATCATTTCCCCTTTACCGAACCCAGTGCCGAGGTTGATGTGACATGCTTCAAGTGTGGCGGCAAGGGCTGCAGGATGTGTAAGGGAAGCGGATGGATCGAGATTTTAGGCTGCGGAATGGTCCACCCCAAGGTTCTTTCCGATTGCGGTATTGATCCGGAGGTCTATTCCGGTTTCGCATTCGGTATCGGTCTGGAACGTATTACCCTTTTGAAATACGAGATCGATGACATGAGATTGCTGTATGAGAATGATATGAGATTCCTGAAACAGTTCTAAAATAATTATATAAAACAAGGAGATTAATATGAATACACCTATTTCATGGATAAAGGCTTATGTGCCGGACCTGGACTGCAGTGTTCAGGAATATGTGGATCGAATGACTCTTTCCGGTTCCCATGTGGAAAATGCGGTATATCTGGATAAGAATCTGGAGAAGATTGTCGTTGGTCAGGTAAAAAAGATTGAGAGACATCCCGATGCAGACAAGCTGATCATCTGCCAGGTGGATGTAGGAGATGAGATTGTTCAGATCGTAACCGGCGCTCCGAATGTGACAGAAGGAATTCTGGTTCCTGTAGTTCTCGATGGAGGAAACGTGGCAGGCGGCCACGATGGAAGCCCCAACCCGGAAAACGGAATCAGGATCAAAAAAGGAAAACTCCGCGGTGTCATGAGCTATGGCATGATGTGCTCCATCGAGGAGCTGGGAAGCAGCCGTGAATTCTACCCGGAAGCTCCGGAAAACGGAATCTACATTTTTGATCCCCAAAAAGGAGTGAAACCCGGTGATGATGCTGTGGAAGCTCTGGGCCTTAGGGATGCCGTTGTGGAGTTCGAGATTACCAGCAACCGTGTGGACTGCTTCAGTATGATCGGCATGGCCAGAGAAGCAGCTGCTACATTTGATAAGCCTTTCCATCCCCCCGTGGTTACAGAAACCGGTAAGACAGGGGATGTCAACGATTATATTTCAGTGGAGATTGAGGATGAGGATCTCTGCCGGCGTTTTGTCGGACGTGTTGTTAAAAATATACGGCTGGCTCCCTCGCCGGATTGGATGCAGAGAAGACTGGCCGCTATGGGAATCCGTCCCATCAATAATCTCGTGGATATCACCAACTATGTGATGGAAGAATACGGCCAGCCCATGCATGCCTATGATCTGGATAAGATCCGCGGACACAAGATCATTGTCAGGAGGGCTGAAGACGGGGATACTTTTACCACCCTCGATGGCCAGGAAAGACAGCTTGACCACGATGTTCTAATGATCAATGACGGGGAAGGTCCGGTCGGAATCGCCGGAATCATGGGAGGCGAGAACTCCATGGTCACCGATGAGATTCAGACTCTTCTCTTCGAGGCAGCTAATTTCGACGGAACCAACATCCGTCTCTCCTCCAAGAGAATCGGTATGAGAACCGAGGCTTCCGGCAAATTTGAAAAGGGACTTGATCCTGAAAATGCCCTTGCAGCAATCAATCGGGCCTGCCAGCTGATCGAGGAACTGGATGCCGGTGATGTGGTTGCCGGTACGGTAGATGTATATCCGGGACCGGTGGAAGAAGTATCGCTTCCCTTTGAACCGGACAAATACAACAAACTTCTGGGAACGGATGTAGATCCGGAAACCATGAAAGATTATTTCAAACGTCTTGAGATTGCATATGACCCGGAGACCAACCTCCTTCATATCCCCAGCTTCCGTCAGGATCTTGTATGCGGAGCGGATATCGCCGAGGAAGTTGCCCGTTTCTACGGTTATGATAATATTCCCACAACCCTTCCCAGGGGTGAGGCCACTGCCGGCAAGAAATCCTTTGCCGCAAGAGTGGAGGATACCCTGAGGGATGTGGCTGAGCAGAACGGTTTCAGCGGGGGTATGTGCTATTCCTTCGAGAGCCCCAAGGTTTTCGATAAGCTTCTGATTGCCCCTGATGATGAGATTCGCAATGCCATCGTTATTTCCAATCCCCTCGGAGAGGATTACAGTATCATGAGAACCTTGGAGCTGGATGGAATTCTCACCTCCCTTGCTTCCAATTTCAACCACAGGAACAAGGATGTCCGCCTCTATGAGATGGGTAATGTTTATATTCCCAAAGCTCTTCCTCTGACGGAGCTGCCGGATGAGAGAAAACGTCTGGTACTGGGCATGTATGGTGATTGTGACTTCTTCCTCATGAAAGGAGTCCTGGAAGAAATGTTCCAGAAGCTGGGTCTCCAGGATACGGTAGAGTTTGAGCCCGCCCATGAAAAACCCTTCCTTCATCCGGGAAGACAGGCTCTGATTAATGTGGGAGATAAATACGCCGGTTTCATCGGACAGATCCACCCGGAAGTTTGTGACAACTATGATATGAAGAAATGTGAGCCCTATGTTGCAGCTCTGGATCTTCCTGTCATTATTGAAAAAGCGACCTTCGACCGTAAATACCAGGGCATTGCCAGATTCCCCGCTGTAAACAGGGACCTGAGCCTGGTCATGAGTAAGGGTGTCTTTGTGGGACAGGTAGAAAAGATCATGAAAGCAAAAGGAGGCAAACTCCTTGAGAGTATACAGCTCTTTGATGTATATGAAGGTGCCCAGGTAGGCCGGGGGAAGAAATCCGTAGCCTTCAGCCTGGTATTCCGGTCTCCGGAAAAGAGTCTGGAAGCTGCCGAGGTCAACAAGATTGTGGATCGGATTCTCAAGGAACTGGAGAAATACGATATAACCTTGAGGGATGTATAGGATAAGGATGAGAATTCACGAAGAAAAAAGGAGGTCTTTATGGACAAGGATGTAAGGCCGGGTTTAAAAACCAGTGATTACAAATATGAGCTTCCAAAAGAATTGATCGCCCAGGATCCCCTGGCCGATCGATCCTCCTCCCGACTTATGGTCCTGGACCGGGAAAGCGGCCGGATAAGCCATAAGATCTTTCGTGATATTATCTCCTATCTGAATCCCGGAGATTGCCTGGTCATCAATGATACCAAGGTCATACCCGCACGACTAATCGGAGCCCGGGAGGGAAGTGGGGGTAAGGTTGAGATTTTTCTTCTCAAGCGAAAGGAAAATGATCTGTGGGAAACCCTGGTCCGTCCCGGAAAAAAGCTCCGGGAAGGGGCCCGGGTCGTCTTTGGAGACGGAGACCTGCAAGCTGAGATAAAGGAAGTTCTGCCTGACGGAAACCGTCACGTGCAGTTCTATTATGAGGGTATTTTTGAGGAGGTGCTGGACCGGCTGGGTCAGATGCCCCTCCCGCCCTATATCACCCATAAACTGGAAGACAAAAACCGTTATCAGACGGTTTACGCAACTTATGAAGGTTCGGCGGCCGCTCCCACCGCAGGCCTTCATTTTACAAAAGAACTTCTGAAAGAGATTGAGAAGAAGGGAGTCCGGGTCGCCAGGGTAACCCTGCACGTGGGTCTGGGAACCTTCCGTCCGGTCAAGGTGGAAAATGTAACAGACCACCGGATGCACTCAGAATACTACCATGTGTCCCGGGAAGCGGCCTCCATCATCAACCGGACAAAGGAGGAAGGCGGGCGGATTATCTCCGTGGGGACGACCAGCACAAGAACTCTGGAATCCGTAGCTGATGAGGATGGCAGGATCCATCCCGGAAGCGGTGATACCGATATCTTTATCTATCCCGGATACAGATTCAAGTGTATCGATGCGTTGATTACCAACTTTCATTTACCCGAATCGACACTTCTCATGCTGGTATCTGCCCTGGCCGGTAGAGAACATATCCTGGCAGCCTATGAAGAGGCTGTAAAAGAGAGATATCGGTTCTTTTCCTTTGGAGACGCCATGCTGATCAGATGACAGGATGCAGGACAAACATTCTGAAGGGACAGACCTCTTTCTTCTTTACAAGAGTGCTTTAGCATGCTAATATAATACAGTAACACAACGTTAACACAAAAAACGATTAAGGAGAGATAAAAACTATGAAAAGACTATTTGCAATGATGCTCACCCTGGCTCTGGCAGCTTCTATGCTGGCCGGATGTGGCGGTTCCGGAGCAGCTTCCTCCGATGGAGAGGGTAATACAGAGGCAAAAGAAGAATACGTTTATTTGGACGAGATTCTGGGAACCGAACAGTATGGAATCGGTTTCCGTCAGGAAGATACAGAACTCTGCCAACTGGTCAATGCCGGCCTGGATGCTCTGGCTGCCGACGGAACCTTTGACGAGATCGGTAAGAAGTATCCTGAGATTTATGATTATCTGACCTTAAACAAAGAGGCCTCTGCTGAAGGATCCACTGCTGCTGAGCCTGTAAAAGCAGAAGGGAAGTATGGAAAAGGCTTTGTATTCAAACACGGATTTGACAAAGATTATCCGCCCTACTCCTACATCGGAGATGATGGCAAGACCACCGGCTTTGACATAGAGATGGCACAGGCTGTCTGTGATTATTACGGCTGGAAATACGAAGCCGTTCCTTTCAACTGGGATGCCAAGGATGCTGAGCTTAAAGCAGGAAGCTGCGATTGTATCTGGTCCGGATTTACCATGAACGGCAGAGAAAATGATTATCTCTGGAGCAAGCCCTATTCTGACAACAAACAGATGATCATGGTAAATAAAAACTCCGGAATCAAGTCCCTGAGCGATCTTGCCGGAAAGATCGTTGGCGTTCAGACTTCCACATCCGCCTATGACATGTTAAACGATGGCGAGCAGAAAGAGCTTAAAGATACTTTTGCTTCCCTTGAAGTTTATGAGAGCTACACCATCGCTTTCAATGAGCTGAAAGCCGGAGCTATTGATGCAATCGCCATTGATGTCACCAGCGGAAATCACCTTATGGGTATTGAGTAACTTTACATAAGGACGCTTCTGATTGAACTTTTATCAGAAACCGGATATATGCGTGATACTACCGCCGGGACTTATGGATCCGGCGGTATGTTTTTTAGAAAGTTGAGGGATTACAATGCTTCTTAGCACTGCAAAAATGTCTTTGCAGGTCATGATCACTACCATGTCGAGCGGTATGGTTAAGACCTGCCTGATTTTTATTCTGACTCTTGTCGGGTCCTTGCCGCTCGGTATGATTGTTGCAATGTTAGGCAAATCAAAAATATTGCCCGTAAAGTGGCTGATCGACGTATATCTTGCCGTTATTCGGGGAACTCCCCTTATGCTCCAGCTCCTGGTCTGGCATTTCGGCCCATACTACCTGCATCTGACTCCATCGATTCGGGGATGGAAGTTCCCGGCAATCATCATCGGTTTTGTCGTTAATTATTCTGCATACTTTGCGGAGATTTACCGGGGTGGTATCGAATCGATACCCAAGGGCCAGTATGAAGCGGCAGAGGTCCTGGGATACTCCAAAGTACAGACATTTTTTATCATATTACCTCAGGTTATTAAAAGGGTCATGCCTTCCGTAACCAACGAAGTAATTACACTGGTCAAAGATACCTCTCTGGCATTTACCCTGGCTGAGGCTGAGGTATTTTCTCTGGCTAAACAGATTTCGGCTTCTCAGGTTTCATTTACACCTTTCGTTATAGCCGGTGTATTCTATTTCTGTGCCAACTACCTGGTAGCTTTCATCATGAAAATGATCGAGAAGTCTATGGACTACTATAGATAGGAGGGGGAAGACCATGATTATTGAGATGAAAAATATCAGAAAGCATTTTGGAGATCTGGAAGTTCTGCATGATATAAGCTTTGGTGTGGACAGCGGAGAAGTCGTCAGCATTATCGGTCCCTCCGGATCCGGCAAATCCACCCTGCTGCGATGCGCAACCTTCCTGGAAACCATTGATTACGGGGAAATCCGATATATGGATGAGGTTGCGGCCTTTACGGACCAGCACGACATAGTAAATTATGCCCACGGCAGCCGGTTGAAACATTTCCGCGGCTACTGCGGCCTGGTATTTCAGCAATTCAACCTCTTCCCCCACTACACGGTTTTGAGAAATCTGAGCGATGCGGCCATCAAGGTGCAAAAACGCAGCCCGGATGAGGTTGAAAACACAGCTATGGAACTTCTGAAAAAGATGGGTATTGAGGATAAGGCCGACTGCTACCCTTATCAGCTGTCAGGCGGTCAGCAGCAGCGTGTAGCCATAGCCAGAGCCCTGACCATGAAACCCAAGATTCTTTTCTTTGATGAGCCGACTTCCGCCCTGGATCCGGAGCTTACCGGCGAGGTTCTGAAAGTAATCCGCCAGCTGGCCGAGGAAAAGATGACTATGGTTGTCGTAACCCATGAGATGCCATTTGCAAAGGCTGTCAGCAACCGGGTTCTCTTTATGGACGGTGGAGTAGTCGTCGAAGAGGGAGATCCTCAGGATGTATTTAACAATCCTCGGGAAGAAAGAACCAAACAGTTCCTGAGGGTGTTTGAAAGATGAGCGGGCAAGTGAAAATCGGCTGTTCAAAAAACTGCGAGCCGGATGACGGAGAAGGAAGGTCGGAAAGCCTTCTTTGCTACAGTATTCTGGACCCCACGGGAAATATCACTGCCCTGGTGGAAGACCCGGTCCCCATCTCCCGGCAGCCGGCTGTGGCGGCCGGGATCATGGAAAGACATCAGGAAGTTGAGCAGGTGGGATTTGTTCACTTTGCAAACATTGAAAATGAAAATGACAGGGATGACAGCCGGGAGAAAGAAACAAAAGAAACAAAGGCTGTGAGCTGCCAACCTAATGCAGAATTAAATAATATTCAAGCCCATCTGAGAATGGCCGGAGGAGAATTCTGCGGCAATGCCTCCATGTGCGCTGCCGCGCTCTATGTGATACGAAAGCAAAAGGAGACAGAGAATCCTAACCTGTCTCCTTCTTATGGTCTCTCTTCCCCCGGTCCCTCTTCCTCCCTGGTTACCCTGAAGGTTTCCGGGGCTGCCTATCCCGTGGAGGTTACCCTGCAAAGAACAGATAGCTATTCTTTTCAATCTGCTATCGATATGCCCCGGGCATTAGGGTTAGAGCAAAAGAAAATGCAATATGGCAGTCTGTCTGCTCAGGTTCCGATGGTCCGCATGGAGGGCATATCCCATATGATCATAGAAGCCGACTCTCCATTTTATCATTTGCTCCGGGAAAAGGCCGCGGCAGAGACCGCTATCCGATCATGGTGCAGGCAGGTGGAGGCTGACGGACTCGGCCTGATGTTTTTGGGAGAGCCTGAAGGAGAGACCCATGTCGCAAAAAGCAAACAGGAGAGGAGCCTGATTCCCCTTGTATATATTCCCGGAGCGGATACGGTATTCTGGGAGAATTCCTGTGCCAGCGGGTCGGCTGCAGCAGGAATGTACCTTTCAGACAAAAGTACCGGCAAGGTTTTTTTGACACTCCGGGAACCGGGAGGAATTCTGGCCATTGAAAGCGATTATGGATCAGGCAGGACCCTCTTAAGAGGACAAGTCCGCCTGATCGACCAGGTCGGCTGCAATTCTAGAAAAGAAAACAAGGATTCCGGAAAGAATTCTTGACAAATAATCAATCCATGTATTATTCTCATAAAATATTGCTGAAAATGGAGACGAAAAAGAGACAGAGAATCATCCGCCCTGTCTCTTTAGCTGATTACAGGAATCGATGACAGGAGGAAAAGCACCATGGCAGAAAAAAACATAACCCTTCATATCGAAGGAATGGGATGTGCCCATTGTGAAGCAAAGGTAAAAGAAGCAATTGAGAAGGTTGAGGGCGTGACCAAGGTAATCGTAAGCCACCTGGCCGGCCAGGCCGATATAATCTGCGATGAGAATACACCAGATCATGCATTCACTGCGGCTATGGAAGCCTTTGACGGATACACATTGACCGGCATGGACGATGGAAATGTCCGCCCTGAAAATATGGAGAGAATCGAGAGCAAGGAACAGGCGGAGGCTTTTATCGAAGCCCAGGTTGACCTCCTGCAGAAGCAGATTGGGGACGGCGGAGTCCTGCTCGCTCTTTCCGGTGGAGTAGATTCCTCTGTTGTCGCTGCTCTTTTGATCAAGGCGATCGGGAAACAGCTTACATGTATCCATGTCAATCACGGACTTATGCGAAAGGGAGAAAGCGAGCAGGTAATCGACGTATTCCAGAAACAGCTGGGAGCCAACCTGATTTATATTGACGCTACAGACCGCTTCCTCGACAAGCTGGCCGGTGTGGAAGATCCGGAAACAAAGAGGAAGATTATCGGCGGGGAATTCATCGATGTATTTGATGAAGAAGCCGCCAAGCTGACCGGAATCGGATTCCTGGGCCAGGGAACCATTTATCCGGACATACTGGAAAGCCAGGACGGAATCAAAGCCCACCACAATGTAGGAGGCCTTCCCGAAGAAGTAAAACTGGAGCTGGTTGAGCCTGTTAAACTTCTATTTAAGGATGAAGTAAGAGTTGTGGGAGCTGCCCTGGGTCTGCCGGATGATATGGTAAACCGTCAGCCCTTCCCGGGACCCGGACTCGGCGTCCGCTGCGTAGGGGCAATCACAAGAGACCGGCTGGAAGCTGTCAGAGAATCCGATGCTATTTTAAGAGAAGAATTTGCCAGAGCAGGCCTGAATAAAAAAGTATGGCAGTACTTTACCGTTGTGCCGGACTTCAAAGCAACCGGCGTAAAAGAAGGTAAGAGAGCCTTCGAGTGGATCTGCATCATTCGGGCCGTTAACACCAAAGACGCTATGTCAGCCACCATCGAACGCCTGGACTGGGAACTGCTTGAGAAGATTTCCTACCGGATCACCCACGAAGTAGCCGGAATCACCAGAGTGGTATACGATGTGACATCAAAACCGGTCGCAACAATTGAGTACGAATAAGAGAAAAAAGCTGGAGAGCCGCATAAACAGTGGCTCTCCGTTTTTTTCAGCCGCTCCGGCCTTCTGAAAGGCGCTTCAGCATTCACAAAGCACGGATCAAAATCATATAACAAGCCGTTCCGACAATGATAGACAAATACATATTCTTCCTTAAGATTTGAAGGATCACAACCAATAAACAGGCAAGGAGTTCCGGAACCCCGTGGGGAAACTGTTCGATCTTTGTATCCCGCAGACAGTAGATTACAAGCACGGTCATAATTGCAGGTGGAAGTACTTTCCCCAGATACTGTATGGTTTTGGGCAGCGGCCTGCTGCCAAACAGCAAAAACGGGAAAGCACGCAGACCCCATGTGACGATCGAGACGACGGCGATGACTGCAATAAGATAAATCGTATTATTCATTCCGGATGCCCTCCCTTGTTTCAATGGGTCTGCGGACCAGTATCAGCGCTGCCAGACAAGTTATCAAAGTAGGAATCAGGAAATACTCTTTTCCAAGCAAGAGGTAAAATCCCAGGGCACAGACAGCTGCAGTTAAAAAAGGCAATTTGGAACGATACTGCTGCCATTGGTTAACGACAACAACCAGAAAGAATGCTGTAGCGGAAAACTCAATCCCCCGCATATCAAATTGCAGGAACTGTCCTGCGCAGGCGCCCACAAAAGAGCCGAATACCCAGTAGAAGTGGTCAAGCGCGGCGATCAGGAATGCTGCCTTATCTTCGTCAAGGTCTGCCTCATACTGTACAGAGCAGAGAAGAGAATAAGTTTCATCGGTCAGAGTCAGGATCATATAGGGATAAGCCAAGCCCATCCTGCGAAATTTCTCGATAAAACCGATGCCGTAAAAAATATGGCGGGCATTGATGAAAAAAGCCATAAAGGCAAGCGAGGGCAGGGATGCCCCGGAAGTCATCATGGGAACCATCACAAGCTGCATTGACCCGGCAAAAATGAAAAAGCTGGAAGCAGTGGTGAGTAAAACGCTGTAACCGGCATCAGTCATCAGTATGCCAAATGCAATACCGATGAACAGATAAGTGAAAAAAATGGGAATCGTATTCCTGACTGCAAAATGAAACTCTCTCATCGACATTTCTCCTATTGTCACAAAAAGGACAGTCCGCTCAAATAATATGAAAATATTCAAGTGCCTTATAGATTCCATCTTCCCGGATTGGCGCCGCCACATAATCTGCAGCCTTCTTCGCCTGGTCTGTTGCGTTGCCGACAGCGATCCCAAGACCGGCCTGAGTCAGCATGTCGACGTCATTTTCGCTGTCGCCAAAGACAATGACATCAGAAAGACTCAAATTATAATGGGACAAAAGACGCCGGATCCCTTCCGCCTTTCC
>CADBME010000032.1 GCA_902795715.1 uncultured Lachnospiraceae bacterium
CAGGGCATAAGACATTTCCAACCAGATAAAAGGTTTCCACCGATATATCCGGTTTATAGCCGGCCATACACCTGCAGAGAATACCCAGAAAATGTTTTCTCTGACTCCTTACAAATTGCCGGCGTTCAGGATCCTCTTCTTCCCGGCTGCCGGCAGAATTCATAATGACACAGATGGTCTCGGCAATAATCTTGACCGTGTCATTATTTCTGCTGTCAGCAAGAAGACGGATGTGACCATGGAACTCTTTCTGCTTTTCCGGTTCCAGGAGGGGAAAAGTCCTTCCCAGGAAAGAAGGTATGTAGTTGGAGGAGTCATCTCTCAGTTCAATGGCCTTGAATATTTCCTGGATGATTTCATATTTCTGGTGAGGCAAAATACGGGGGAAGATATCCACCAGGTCTTCTCCGGCCCGCCAGAACACCTCCTGCTGATTATTCATTCTCAGAATATTTAAAAGGTGGGTAGCGTACTGATAGAGGTCATTTTCTTCCCCTCCTGCAAAGCGCTCTTTTAGAATATCCAGATTGATTACCTTGTAGACCCAATAGTGGTCCGACTGAAGATTTTCATGAAAAAGGGCTTCACTGTCAACGTGAAGATCCTTTACCGCCTCCTCCTGCCAGGTGGCTGAGGAAGGCATTTTGGCGGATTCTGCTATATAGTGGATTCTGGCCAGGAGATAATGTTCGCAGATCCTGGCATCTTCCGGAACGGAAAGGTGCTTGAGATAGTTTTTCACATCTGGAGGACAGTACCATCCTCTGGAAATCCAGGAGTCCAGCAGCCAGAGAGCCGCTTCCCGGAGTTCATCATCCGATGTTTTCAGGAAATATCTCAGGAAATCAAAAATATATCCTCTTTGCATGGAAGACCAGCTGTTCCAGGGAATCTCCATGATTCCCTCGATCAGGTTCAGGCAGGACAGACGGCCCCATTTGCTGGATTTGAAATAGGAGCCGTATATCCTCAGGGTCTCCTTGCGTTCCTCTTCCTCCAGCTGTTCAAACATGGTGGATAGGATCGTTTTCAGCGAATAACCGATCCTCCGTCTTTTGTACTCTGTATTTTTTCCGGTCTGAAAAAGAATATGGTGGAGGACATCGGAAAAGATTTCCGGGTTTTCTTCCATGCAGGATGAAAGGATATAGCCTGTCGTGTGGGCACTCAGACGCCGGACAGTCCCGTTGTCATCCACCAGAAGGGAGAAAAGATACTGTAAAATAACCGTCTTCTGGTCAGCCTTAAACCGGTCCCTATAGACTTCAAGCATAGTCAGGTAAGCCCGGATTTCCCTCCAGTCCGACTGATTGACCATTCCTTCCAGCAAAGTCATGATGTCATTCTCTCTTTTGGTGGCTTTGATAAAGTTTTCCTCAGCCAGTTGGGAAAGGCGCAGGTACTGTGTAAAAATCTCCTGATCATCCATCAGTTCCGGGGTAAATGCCCAGACTCTGTCTCCTCTTTCTGAATTCATGACATCACCTCCTTATGGTCTGCTTCCGGCCGCCTCTTATCTATTTCAGATGTCTCAAAATCTCTTTTAGCATTGTCAAGGTCCTTTTCCTCTTTTGCCCCTGTCTCCTCTCTCCGGACCTTCTCATCCGGTCCGGACAGGTCCCGGATCAGGCATACCAGATGTTCATCATAGAGGTCATGATACATGGTACATTCTCCCTGGTCCATCAGGTACAGTCCCAGGATGGAAGACAGACTTTCCAGGTCCGGGTCAATCATGGCCAGATGATTTTCCTTTTGGGTAACCGGATCCATGGTAAAGATACGGGTCCTCTCATCCTCAAATACAGCCATATAGAGAATCTCATTTTCAACCAGATCCTGAAAGATGTGGCTGCCGTAGGAAAGCTCCGGATTGTAGCCTACTCTGGATTCCGCCACTTCGAAGATGGCCGAAAACTCGCTGATATCCGAAAATGTTGTCGGCACGCCAAGCTCCGGTGAAGAAGTTCCCACCCGGCCGGGCACGATAAGGACGAGCTTTTTGTTTTTCTTCTGGAAATACCAGTTGATCTTTCCTATGGCCCCGGCCACCAGATGCTTCCGGTTATAGGGCATCTCATAGTAGGCAATTGGGTCAACATAGACGATAGCATCCACATGCATTTCCTGGGACTGGCCCATGGAAGTATGCCGGCAGTCGATAAAGATATCCTCCTCCCTGAGGTCTTTTGGAATCATCTGTCTTGCCCTGTCCTTAAAGACCAGGAGAGGCCGGCACTGGAGGAGGTTAATGACATAGGAATCATCCTCCATGATATTGATGGTGAATTCGATATCTACCGGCTGGCCGTAGGCCTCCTGAATGGCCTGCATAAGCCCCTGCATATCGGACATCATATCACTGTTTCCGACAAATCCCGAACATGTCACAAAACGGATATCCCGGAACTGACCCCGGTCACGGAAGCGGCGCTCGGCTTCCACATCATGGTCCAGAAGCAGATTCTTCAGTTTGGGCGGAAGTTTCTTTTCTGCCGTGGTACAGGGAACCTGAACCAGGCGGCCTGATTCGGTATCGATCAGCTGGACATTTCTCTGAGAATAACGGTGGTGTTCCGCTGCTGATTTATAGGCGGTAGCCATAGGCCTATCCAGGCTGACCAGGCGAGGATAGGATCCTTCAACCCGGTCTACGGCACAGGTTCCAAGTCCCATGACCATGCGGAGCATACCGGCTTTGGGATCCAGACTGTCCAGAAAACGGTAGGTGGAATAGGAATAACCCACGCCCGCCACGCAGGGCATGTAATATTTGCCGTAATTGGCACCGGACACTCGCATGACAAGCAGAGCCATCTGTTCATCCTTATCCCCCAGACCTCTTCGGAGACGGTAATCAAGGGCCGACCGGCTCATGGTGGAGGCATAGACAATCCGGATGGCATCCTCAAATTCCGAAAGGCGCTGGGACAGCGATCCATTGCCGGGGCAGAAAACCGATTCGTATTTGCCCGCAAAGGCATTTCCAAAGCCATCCTCCAGGATAGAACTGGACCGGACGATGATGGGAGCCGGCCCGTAATACTCCAGAAGACGGATAAATTCTTCTTCAATCTTGGCAGAGAATCGTCCATGCATCAGCCGATCTGCAAATTCATCCGCCACGGTAAAATACCCTTCCGGCTCCCTCTGCAGAACCCTGAGGTCCCAGAAACCATTTTCCACGATATAGGTGTAGAAGACATCCGATCCGATAAAAAAGGAATTATGAGGCTCCATATGGTCAAAAATGTCCGGCCTCCGGTTCTCGATAATCTTTCGGGCTGTCAGCATACCACAGGCCTTTCCCCCGATCAGGCCGGTCCCCACCATGTGTTCCCGGACAAAGAAATAGTCCTCCGGCTTAAAATGCTTTTTCAGAAGTTCGCGTATATGGGGATCCCGGCTCATCATAATGTCCCGGATCCGGCTGCAGGCTTCCGAGATATCCGCCCCATTTTCGTAGTCGCGCTGGACATAATAAAAAAACCGGTCCCAGCTGTCCATATTTTCCTCTCTCATGCTGTTTAGAGAAAAATTGATGGCTTTCTGGAAACGGGCCTCGGTATAGCCTTCAGTGATAGGTGAAAAGCGGGTTTTGCGGCGGTAGACATGAGGAAGATTGGAATCCATATCCCCATCTGTCATGCCCGGAAGCTTTTTGGCCCGGATATAGAGATCTTTAAAGTCCGAGTAAACGTCCAGTACGGCATCGGCTTCCAGAAGGATCCCGTCAATAGCTTTTCCCGAGTGGCGGGTCCGGACCAGGGGATAGAAGGCCCGGCAGTCCCTGGCGGAAATCAGGGGAGTGATGACCATAAAAAAGTTCTGCATCATCAGGTCCGTGGCCCATGCCGGCTGCAGCTCGGAAAGGCTGTCAAATATATAAAAAACATTCCTTCTGCTGTGCTGAAGCAGGTTATACACAGTCATGGTAAAGGCCTCAAAACGGTGGGACAAAGCGATGGTCTTCTCTTCCACCAGACCTTCGGGCATCAGTCTCTGGTCCGAAAAATGGATATAGACAATTCTCTTTCCCGTTTCCTGAGCATCCTCGATAAAAGATGGCAAAAGCTGCTGAAATTCCCGAAGATCATTTACCTCCCACACAATATTATGAAGAGACCGGTCCCGGTATAATAACTTATTCATGCTGTAAAGACGGGTCTGTGTATCCGGCATGATTGATTTCCTCCATTTACTTGATAAACTTTTCTACTGCATGGTTGAAGGAATGGACCTCTTCCATGTCCCCGTCCTCCAGAGCATGGACGATACAATGCTCCAGATGGTTTTTCAGAATCAGTTTGCCGGTATTATTAACGGCATTTCTTACTGCGGCAAGCTGGATCAAAACTTCACTGCAATCGGCATCCTGGTCTACCATCCGTTTCACCTTATCCAGGTGACCGATGGCCCGTGACAGGCGGTTGATGACCGCCTTCTTCTCCTGGTCACTGTGGACATGCCGGTGGTGATGTAAAGGAGGGCAATCGGCAGATTCAGACGGACGGTCTTCACTGGCCGAATATTCCTGACATGGCATTTTTTCATCATGGTCCCGTTTTACTGTTTTCTCATCATTCATATGGATTACCTCAAAACCGGCCTTTTTCATTCATCACGGACGGCCAGCCGGTTGATCTGGGTAGCGATATAGCCTGCCCCATAGCCGTTGTCAATGTTTACGACCGCGATCCCATTTGCACAGGAATTGATCATGGTAAGCAGAGCAGACAGGCCGTGCATGCTGGCCCCATAGCCCACCGACGTAGGCACTGCGATTACGGGTCTCTCCACCAGGCCGCCCAGGACGCTGGCCAGAGCCCCCTCCATGCCGGCCACGGCAATTACACAATTGGCTTTGGATATGATGTCTGTGTGAGCAAGGAGGCGATGGATCCCGCAAACTCCGGCATCATAGATCCTCTCCACACGGGAACCGAAATACTCTGCTGTCTGTGCTGCTTCCTCGGCTACAGGCACATCCGCGGTCCCGGCAGAGCAAACGGCAATCAGTCCCTTTCTCTCTTTTCCTTCTTTTTCATATTTCAAAATTTTTGAAACCGGATCATAAATGATCCGGGGGATTTTCTTTTTGACCAGGTCATACTGTTTTTCGGAAGCACGGGTCCCGAAAACTTCCCCGTTGATCTGGAACATTTTCTGATAGATCTCCACCAGATATTCATCCGGCTTGCCGCTGCAGAAAATCACTTCCGGAAATCCCGACCGAATCTCCCTCTGTGTATCCAGCTTGGCATAATCTCCAAGTTGCTCAAAAGCTTCCTTTTTAAAAAAAGCTTCCGCTTCCTGCAGGGACATCTGCCCCTTTTTATATCGTTCAAGAACTTCTCTCGTCTCCATAAGGCATCCCTTTCCCTGTTTTATCCGGTCCTTATTATTATTTCTTTTCCTTCTTCTTATCCTTTAAATAACCAGTAAATAACAAGCTTATATTCCCCTTGGAATTTGCAAATCATTTTAGAAAAATACCGGGCCTTTGTCAAGTTTTGGGATGAGCAGTTTAAATTGACATAAAACCATTTTTCATCTATCATGATGATGTAAAAATCAAAGGTCGTAATCCATCGTTAAAAAAATTCCCCAACCGGTTTCGGAGGTCAAAGAAAAGGTATTTGGCGGCAGCAAGGAGGAAGAGAATATTGAACGATAAGATTGAAAATCAAATCCGAAAGTTTTTTTTAAGCAAGAATATTGCTCCTGAGGACATACCCGATATCGGACTCTATATGGACCAGGTTACCAGTTTCCTCGAGAACAGGCTCGAGGAAGGAAAGCGGTATCCGGATGATAAGATCATGACAAAGACCATGATCAACAACTACACCAAAAATCGTCTCCTCCCGCCCTCAGACAAAAAGAAATACTCCAGAGGACACATGATTCTCATCCTCATGATCTACTATTTGAAAAACATGCTGTCCATCACCGATATCAAAACGGTCCTGGAACCTCTTAACACAGTATTTTTCGACTCCGATAACGAAAAAGGGATATCTCTGGAACAAATCTACCAAAGAATTTCCGACTCTTACGACAGCAAAAGAGAAGACACCATCCGTCAGCTTATGGAAGACCTGGAATCCTCCAGAGGAACCTTTTCCTCACCCTCCCTGTCTGACCAGGACCAGCGTTATCTGGACGATCTCTCCATGATCTGCAATCTGGGCTATGATATTTACATCAGAAAAAGACTCATGGAACAGCTCATCGACAACTACCGGGAAGACTATCCCCAAGCGGATAAAAAGAAAAAGAAGCCTTCCAGATAGAAAGCTTCCAAAACCACTTTATTCTATTTCCTTCAGCCGGCTAATCACCAGCTCATAGCCATCCTTTCCGTAATTCAGGCACTTGTTTACCCGGCTGATAGTAGCGGTAGAAGCTCCGGTCTTCTTTACCACCTCCTGATAGGTCGCCTTGCCTGTCAGCATCCTTGCCACCTCAAATCTCTGGGCCAGGGACTGAAGCTCCGAAACCGTACACAAGTCCTCGAGAAAAGCCTGGCACTCTTCAATTGTTTCCAGACACAGGATTCCCTCCATCAGGGCCCTGGTTTGTTCTGTAATCATTTCCTTTTTGCTCATAAGTAATCCCTCTGTCTGTGATGGGACAATGGGGACGTATCATATTGTCCCATTATGTTAATTATTTCCCAAAGTGGGACGATATGAAACGTCCCCACTGTCCCACTTTAGTAAATTTCATAATCATGGATATCGAATGTTTCAAATTTCCTGTTGAAGATCCGGTCGATCAGATAATAGTGGGGAACCAGTTCACCGTCGTCCATAACTTCAAGAGTGGCAAAGGTCGGTCCGGCAGGCTGGTACTGACGTGGCAGCTCGATGGATCCGGGATTCATAAAGGTATAGATTTGGTCATCGTACTCGATCTGCTGCCAGGAGGGTCTGTGGGTATGGCCGTAAAAGACTACATCGGCTCCAAGTTCTGCAGCCCGTTCAAGGAGCATGTTGAAGCTGAAACTGACTCCGTAACGGTCGCCGTGGGTGACAAGGGCGACATGATGCTCTCCCAGTTCAAGCAGGGTCTCCGCCTCCCTTTCATAGTAAAAGTCACAGTTTCCTCTGGCTCCATAATAAGGACAGGCCGCCAGGGCTTCAATCCTGTCTACAGGATACTCCACATCACCACAGTGAATAATTCCCGCAATATCCTTTCTGAAGTGTTTGAGTACACTTTTAAGATTTCTCGTATTGCCGTGATTATCACTGACAATCAGATATTTTTCGCTCATATATGATTTCTCCTGTCTCTTTATACTTGATTTCGCTACCAAAAGAAACTATACTTAATTGATATCAAAAATGATGAAAAACAGATATCAAAACCTTGTAATCTATTTCACTACCATATTACCATTGCAGGGTTACCAATTGCAATACAATGATTTGCATTCCGATGATGGAAAAATGAATTATTAAATCAAATGACAAATAATGGAGATCATCCGATGGAAGAAAAGAATCGACCGATTGGGGTATTCGATTCCGGAATGGGCGGAATCAGTGTACTTAGAGAGATTACAGTCTGTATGCCCCATGAGAATTACATCTATATCGGCGACTCGGCCAATGCTCCCTATGGCATGCGGCCGGTTGAAGATGTGAGACGACTGACTATAGAACATATAAAGAATCTGGTATCGAATCACCATGCAAAGGCTATTGCGGTGGCCTGCAATACAGCGACAAGTGCCGCCGTAGCCAGTCTCAGGGAAATGTATCCGCATATTCCTCTGGTAGGCGTGGAACCGGCCGTAAAACCGGCTGTCCTGGCAGGCAGTCATTCCCGGGTTCTTGTCATGGCAACCCCCCGTACTCTTAAGGAAGAAAAGTTTCTCAATCTGGAACATATTTATGAGGATCGGGCTGATATCTTTCCTCTTCCCTGTCCCGGTCTAATGGAATATGTTGAACAGGGAATACTGGGAGGACCGGAGTTGAACCAATTTCTGCACAATCTTCTTGATCCCTACCTGGAAAAAAATCTGACCGGGATCGTCCTTGGCTGTACGCATTATCCTTTCCTGAAAAAGGCAATCACCGAGATCACAGGACCGGATATCCCTTTATTTGACGGTGGAAAGGGAACCGCCCGTGAACTGCGCAGACGGGTGGAAGAAGCCGGACTGCTGCGCTGCCGGCATACCGCTGACGATATAGCCAAAGATGGATCAGAATCCCAAAGCCATCATGGAAGCATTACATTTTATAACACATCACCTGATCCGGAACTTCTCCGCCGTTCTATGGAACTTTATCAATATGATAATCCCATTGCTGACCAGATGAAACTGATCAGGGGATAAGAAAAGGAAGGCTTTTGATGAAAAAGAATAAATACCTGCTGATCATACCCTTTTTGCTGATCATAGGAATCTACTATTACCTGGCACTGCCGGTTATCAACATCCACAGCCCCGGCTTGTGGAAGCTGATCCTCTTTATCCTGCTGGTCGTGCTTGTCCTTTACGCAAGGCCCTATACAAGAGTCCGGGCGACGGGAAGACGGACCTATCCGGTCAGCCTGGACCTCCCCTGGAACCGGCTGCCTTTTAAAATCCTTCTCGGCCTGTTCGGCGCTTTTTTCCTGGTCTATATGATCGGAGGGCTTCTTTCTTCTCCTGTTTTTAATGCAGGAAAATACCAGCGCCTTATGACCGTGGAAAAGAGTGAATTCACAGAAGATATCACCCAGATTTCCTACCAGCAGATTCCTCTTCTTGATAAAGACTCCGCTGCCATTCTGGGCGAGCGGAAGATGGGAAGCCTTGTCGATCTGGCCTCCCAGTTTGAAGTAGCCGATGAATATACACAGATTAATTATCAGGATAATCCGGTACGGGTTACCCCTCTTCGCTATGCCGATATCATAAAATGGTTTAACAACAGAGGAAGCGGCCTCCCAGGATACATTTCCATCGATATGGCTACCAAGAAAACCAGTCTCATCCGTCTGAAAGAGGGAATGAAATACTCTCCTTACGACCATTTCGGCCGTTATCTGATGAGGCATCTGAGATTCCGCTACCCTACCTACATCTTTGACGATATCAGCTTTGAGATTGACGAAGACGGAACGCCCTGGTGGGTATGCAGTGTGGTACGCTATAATATAGGCCTTTTCGGAGGAAAAACCATCGGAAGAGTCGTTTTGTGCAATGCCATTACCGGATCCTGTCAGGACTATCCTGTAGACAAAGTCCCTGCCTGGGTCGACCGTGTCTACTCCGCAGGAATGCTTGTAGGTCTCTACAACTATTACGGGACCCTGAAACACGGATTCATCAACAGCATCCTGGGTCAGAAAGACTGTCTGACCACAACCAACGGCTACAACTATCTGGCTCTGGAAGACGACGTCTGGGTTTACACCGGCGTAACATCCATCACCAGCGACCAATCCAACGTAGGATTCGTCCTTATGAACCAGCGTACCATGGAAACCCGCTACTATGAGATCGAGGGATCCATCGAGGACTCCGCCATGACCTCGGCAGAAGGAAAAGTCCAGAACCTGGGCTACCAGGCCACCTTCCCCCTTCTCCTCAACATCGACAGTCAGCCTACTTATTTCATGGCCCTCAAAGATAAATCCGGCCTGGTCAAAAAATATGCCATGGTCAATGTGCAGGACTCCCAGCTGGTATCCACAGGAGACGAGATCAGCGAATGTGAAAAAAGTTATCGAAATCTATTGAAAACCGGCGGAATCCAGACCGAAAGCACAGAAAATGCCGAAGAGAAGGAAATCACCGGCAAAATCCGCAAGATCGCCCAGGGTGTCATCGAAGGAAACACCCATTATTACATTCTCCTTGAAGGAAGCGATGCTATCTACGACATCAATCTGAACCTTCATATAGAAGCCCTTCTCCTTGAAGTGGGAGACCAGGTAACCTTACAATATACCCAGGGAACAGACCGGTGTACGGTTGAAACCATAAACGGGCAATAAAAAAAGAGACAATAGAGACGGTTCAAGTGGGACAAGGGGGACGTTTCATATCGTCCCACATTGTATCAGCTTTAACAATGTGGGACGATATGAAACGTCCCCCTTGTCCCACTAATGTACATTTATGTAACCGCAGAAATATCTCTTTCGAATTCTCCCTGATTCGGGGTCTACATGGTAAGTGTGTCTGCAGACACGGTCCCCGGTCGAGTTTCCTTCAATAACATTGACGGAACTGGACGATGGATCGATAGATTCGATGATACCTACATGGCATACGGATTTGGATCCTCCGACCTGATATTGCTTTTCTGCCCTGGAAAAGAATATGACATCGCCTCTCTTCATCATCTGAAGGGCTTCTTTGCTCCAGACATGGTAGTCTGTGGAATACTGGCACATTTCCAGGGTGGATGCGGTCTTGGGCAATACAGATCTCATGCCCGGTTTTGCGGAATCCACGCCTGATTCGTTAGCGCACCAGGATACGAAGGATGCGCACCAGGCCTGGTGGTTCATTCCGGTAAACTGACCGTACTTGGTGCTGTTCATTCCGCCTCCGGAGATTCCGATCTGGCTTTTTGCCGCATCGTAGAGTTTTTCGGCTATTCCGGAGAGAACCGTGATTTTGAAGTTTTTGCTTGTTTCCTTATAAATACCTGTGGCTTTAGCTGTTACGGATACTTCTGCCGTTCCGGAATATCCCTTCCGGATCGAGGCCCTGCCATGGTCAATGGTAATCCCTTTATCACTGCTTTTGTAAATAAGAGGCGCCCGGCCCCGGACTTCTGTCTCCAGGGGGATCGTTCTTTCTTCTTCATTGTAGTCTTCTACAATGTCAAAGACCTTCAGGGGATTCTCAATCTTGTTGACAGCTACCAGGATACGGGTACTGGCGGAAACATATTCCTCAGATTCCGGTATGATTACAGTGATGTGGGCTGTTCCGGCATAGTTGGGCGGTACGATGACCTTCCCCTCTTCCACAGTGATCACATCACTGTCCGAAAAGTACTGGGGTTTTTCTTTGTTGGGACAGGTGTAACTGAGCTTTACTGTCTGACGGCAGATATCTGATGCATCCATGATCAGGTTTTTCACGTAGATCCGGCAGTTCTTTTTACTATAGCGATTCCTGATTTCCTCATTTTCATGGGAAATGTTATCACCATCCTTTTCAGCCTTGCCGGTCTCATCCGTCTTGTCCTTTTTCTCTGTCCTGCTTTCTTTATCCTTCTCACCCTCTGCGGAAGGATTATCCTCTTCCTTGGAAGATGTCTTTTCAGAAAATGACTTCTCCTCCCCTGAAGCCCTGCTCTCTTTCTCTGAGTAAATCACCTGATCCTGTGATTCCCTTCTCTCTGCTTCTGATTTCTTGTCTTTTGAAGCCTCGTCCTCAATTTGCGGACTTCTGGTCGCTTCCTGGGAGACTGACCGGGTTTCTGCCTGGCGGGCGGTATTTCCTTCTGCGGCATCCTTCCTGCGCCTGCTGTTTCGGTTTCCCGCCTGGACCCAAAATGGGCAGATAAGAGCACATGTTATGAGGCAGAGAAAGGCTCTTACCATAATCCGGTGCCCGGCAATCTGTTTGACCATGCCGGTCCAATGATTTTTCACTTTTTCCATATTATGATTTGAACCTTTATGATCTTCATAATGCATAATGACCATCCCTCTTTTCGGTTCATGATTGATTCGTGTCTATTTGTTAAGGTAGGCGGCCATATCCTCCATCCGGTCCATACCATCCTGGTATCCGAGATTGTATAGATCTGTAAGTTTGTCCCTGTCTTTTTCAATCCGTCCCACTTTCACTTCTTCCTGAGGCCGGATGATAAAGACCCTGCCTGCTTTCTCCTCTTCATCCAGGAAAGACAGAACCTCGTTATAATGGATATGACGGGTTTCAATGCTGTCGATAAATGCTTTCTTGCCGGGATAGCGAAGTTTCATAAGCGGAAGCAGGGAATTGGGTTCCTTTCGATAGGACTTGTCCCGTGTCAGGATAACCACATTTTTTTCATTGCCGTCTTCTATGGACCTTCTGATGGGAATGCTGTCGGATACCCCGCCATCCAGGTAATATTTCCCCTTTACCGCAATCGTCCTGGAGACAAGGGGCAAAGAGGCGGAAGCCCGGACGACCCAGAGCTGCCTCTGGGCATCAGTGATTCTCTTATATTCAGCCTGACCGGTCTGAACATTGGTCACCACTGCGTAAAATTTCCCTTTATACTCATTAAAGGCTTCGTAATCAAAAGGATCCAGAACATCGGGAATCTGCCCATATGAAAAATCTGCTCCGAACAAGTCGCCTGTCTTGAGAAAACTCTTTACACCACAGTATTCCGGGTTCTCCAGATAATCCACGCCAACGCGAAAAGCTCTTCCCCTTTGTTTGGATAAATAACTGCATGCGTGGCAGGCTCCGGCGGAAACACCATACACACTCGAGAATTCCACTTCCTTATCTAAAAATGCATCCAGAACTCCGGCGGTATACAGTCCCCGCATGCCGCCCCCTTCCAGAATCAAACCGGCTTGATACATCTTTGTCACCAACTTTCTATTTGTTCACTTTCTCTTTTTCTCTTCTCTTTTTGGCAACAGTAATAACCACACTACAGTATACCTCATAGAGCCGAAAGATGCTATTAAGAAAATATTAAAAAAAATGTAATATAATATCAGACGATTATCTGCTCTCTCACCAACTCTGCCACCGGATTCCTATGACATTTTTCAGCAAGGATTTGCTCATAAATGTCTGCCCCGTTCAAATCACAGCGAAATAAATCCATGGCTTGAGAATATCTGCTGTAAATCCGGCGGGCGAGTACCGGCCGCTGGATGATATCGATGGATGCCTTCTCCCGAATCTTGCGAATCAATGGAGAGGCCTCCCGACGAAATCCCAGAATGCGCCCGTAGGGGATCATGGCTTCCACTCCGTCTTCAAGATAAGGCTGCTGGCGGATCTGGAGGAAAATACGCAGGAGGGCCCGCTTGAGGGCACTGTCCGCCCTGTTTTTCACATGGAGAACTTCAACCAGGTCTCTGAAAGAGTAATCCGGTTTATACAGGCGGCCAATCCGCCTTGCCAGCTCCATATCGGTACCGGAATACCGGCTGAGCATTTCTTTTCCGTAGAGAATTCCATAGCGCAGGAAAGGCATCAGATCATCCCAAAGCAGATATTCCTTTCTCTCAATGTGATCTGCAAAAATATCATACTGGTCTCCCAGAGCTTTTGCCAGCCCCGGAATCGGCCAGGTCTGCCTGTCCGGGCTCGTAAGCCACTCTTTCTCCCGGCTGCCCCGGGAACCATGAAGATCTGTGTGACATTCCATATCCCGATTATCCGAAGCATTATGTGGATCAGCAGGACATCTGTTATTCTGAAAATAAGTGATTACAGCATTTCGGATCCCGGCCGCACTGGCGTAAGAAGTCTCAAGCCCTTCTTCATGATAACCGCTGCCCTTTCTTTCGATGACAACAACCTCCATGTCCGAATTCAGTTTGCGCAGAGCCTTCATGTATTCAAGGCCCAGGATATGGTTGGGTTCTTCCATAAGCAGCCGGGTTCTTTCCTTCTTGTCCCCGGTCAGGAGACTGCAGACGGCAGCTGCTCTTGCTGCAGGATAATTGAGTCCCTGACGGATTCCTTCCCGCAGCGCTTCCCTGTACTCTCCCGGTTCCTCTACCAGTAGATCTGCGATCTTAGCCATCTCCTTTTCATTGGCCCACTCGCTGCCAAAAGAAAGCCAGCTGCAGACGCCCAGACAGTCAAGGAGTTTCACTCCGGCCCCGGCAAAGTGCTCCGCACTGGCGGTCGCATAAGCACAGGGCAGCTCAAAAACCACATCCGCCCCGGCTCTTAGAGCCATCTCTGTACGTATGTATTTGTCAACTATGGCCGGTTCTCCCCGCTGAACGTAGTCCCCACTCATGACTGCAATAACATAATCAGCCCCGGTCCTCCTCTTTGTTTCCTCGATATGATAGCGATGCCCTTCATGAAAAGGGTTGTATTCTGCTATGATGCCTGCTGCTTTCATCAGTAACCTCCCATCGCGCCGCAGATTTTCATCAGGTCTGTAAAAGGCGGCATGCCCCTGCAGGATCTTTGTCCCCAGCGAACAGCCGCCTTCCAGATTCATTATAAGGACATAAGAAAGCCTTGTCAATGAGGTCTGCAGCAAGCAGGAGGCAGAGTCAGATCTGCCAGAAACAGCGGGAAGCATGGATGGGGCTATCGTAGTCATCGGCGGCCGAGGAGAATCAGCCGCAAACAGACAGGGGAAGAGCAGACTTCAGATTCGGACGATTGATTCTGTTTCATTTGTAACTATAAATACTTTTATTAATAATAGTATATTCTATATGATTTAACTATTTCCTTACTATTTGCTGTTTTGCTCAGGAAAAAGAACCATGATATCCATGATTCCAACAGACACCTTTCTTTCACTCATAAGTCGAATCGATTGATTATGAAAGGGATTATGCTGACGAAATATGCATATTGCCTCTGTAAGGGACAAAAAATATCAGGTAATTCGTGCATTTAGTATATTTCTTTCGCATAGAAAGAAGAGTATAATATATATGTATTTTTTCAGACATAAAAATAATTTATTCAGTAAAGGAGAATCGGATTATGAAAGTATTGGTTATCAACTGCGGTAGCTCTTCCCTTAAGTACCAGGTTATTGATGCTGACACTGAGACTGTTCTTGCTAAGGGGCTTTGTGAGCGTATCGGTATCGATGGTGTTTTAACTTATCAGCCGACAGGACAGGACAAAATCAAATATGAAGCAGCTATGCCCGCTCATCGTCAGGCTGTTGAGCTTGTATTAAAGCAGCTCTGTGATCCGGATAACGGCGTCCTTAAGTCCATGGACGAGATTGATGCTGTCGGACATCGTATGGTACATGGCGGCGAGAAGTTTGCCTGCTCCACTATGCTCGATGACGAAGTACTGAACACCGTAGAAGAACTGAATGATCTTGCACCGCTTCATAATCCTCCGACACTGGTTGGTGTACGCGCCTGTAAGGAACTCCTTCCCACTACTCCCATGGTTGGCGTATTTGATACAGCTTTCCATCAGACCATGGAGCCCAAGGCATTTATCTACGCTCTTCCCTATGAGTATTATGAGAAATACGGTATGCGCCGCTATGGTTTCCACGGAACCTCCCACCGTTTCGTTGCACACAGAACTGCTGAGATCATGGGAAAGGATCCTGCTGATATTAAGGTTATTGTCTGCCACCTTGGAAACGGTGCTTCCATCTCTGCAGTAAGCGGCGGCAAGTGTGTGGAGACATCCATGGGACTCACTCCTCTGGAAGGTCTGATCATGGGAACCCGTTCCGGCGATATCGATCCTACCTGTATCGAGTACATCGCCCATAAGGAAAAGATTTCCCTGGAAGACACCATGCAGATCATCAACAAAAAGTCCGGTGTTCTGGGTATCTCCGGTGTTTCCTCTGACTTCCGTGATCTGGAAGAGGCAGCAAATGCAGGCAACAACCGGGCTAAGCTTGCTCTGGATGCATTCTGCCACCATGTAACCAAATACATCGGAAGCTATGTAGCTGTTATGAACGGCGTTGACGCCATCGTATTCACTGCCGGTATCGGCGAGAATGCTCCCGGCGTTCGCAGACAGGTTCTGGAGAACTTCGGATACCTTGGTGTTGAAGTAGATCCTGCTCAGGATACCGTTCGCGGAAAAGAGTTTATGATCTCCACAGCAGATTCCAAAGTCAAAGCCTTTGTTATCCCGACCAACGAAGAGCTGGCCATCTGCCGTGATACTGTCGAGATCGTAACCAAGAAATATGTTGAAGAGGCTGTCAGCAAGGTGCTTAATAAATAATCCATATAAATATTAAGCTATATATAGTAATATATAAATAATAATCAATTCAATGATCTGAAAAAGGAACGTCCGGCGGGCGTTCCTTTTTTGCTGGTAATTTCATGGCAGATTCAGTTCGAGTGACAG
>CADBME010000033.1 GCA_902795715.1 uncultured Lachnospiraceae bacterium
AAAAACGGAAGTGGTGAGTGAAGCCAGAAGCGGTGATCCAAGCAAGAGGTGGTGAGTGAAGCCAGAAACGGTGCGTGAAGTAAAAAATGGGACAGTGGAGCAATATGAAAGGTCCCCGCTGTCCCACTTTTTTTATCTGGATTTTCCTGCATGCCTGATATTGGTGTATTTGGCGATATCCCGGTCAATGGTTACCAGGTCGTCTACATTGAGGTCGTGTACGCTGCTGTGTCCGGTGATTCTTGCGAACATGCGGAGTTCCTCGGTGGAAACCTTGAGGAAGTTGCCGACTCGTTTGGCGGATGCTTCCACGTGCAGGCGTTTGCGAAGTTCCGGATCCTGGGTTGCGATGCCGACGGGGCAGTTTCCGCTGCCGCAGATCCTGTATTGCTGGCAGGCTGCGGCGATCATGGCGGCGCTGGCGATGGCTACGGCATCGGCGCCCATGGCCAGGGCCTTGGCAAAGTCGGAGGATACGCGCAGTCCGCCGGTGATGACCAGGGAGATGTCGGAATTTATGGAGTCAAGATATTTTCTTGCCCGGGCCAGCGCGAATATGGTGGGAACCGTGGTGGATTCGCGAAGGAGGAGGGGAGAAGACCCGGTGGCTCCGCCTCGCCCGTCGATGGTGATGAAGTCCGGTTCGGCGAATACGACATATTCCAGGTCGTCTTCAATTCTTCCGGCTGCAATCTTGATTCCGATGGGCCGGCCTTTGGACCGGGTACGGAGCATGGTGACCATATCCTTGAGATCCTCTTTAGAGTTGATCTCGGGGAATTTGCTGGGACTCTGAATATCCTGTCCTTCTTCCTTGCCCCTGATCTTGGCGATTTCGGGGGTTACTTTCTCTCCGGGCAGGTGTCCGCCCATGCCGGGTTTGGTTCCCTGGCCGATCTTGATTTCGATGGCGTCCGCGGATTGGAGATTGGCGTCGGTTACGCTGTATTTATTGGGAATGTATTCGAATATGTACTTGTAGGAGGCGGCCCGCTCTTCCGGCAGGATTCCGCCTTCACCGCTGCACATGGCGGTTTTAGCCATGGCGGCACCCATGGCCAGAGCAGTCTTGATTTCCTTTGACAGGGCGCCGAAGGACATGTGGGAGATGTAGATGGGACTCTGCAGCACCATGGGTTTCTTGGCATGCTTGCCAAGGACGGTTACGGTATCGACAGGGTCCCCGTCATTGAGGGGCGGGGGATTCAGCTGGGCGCCCAGGAAATAAACGGAATCCCAGTCCGGCATAGCCATCTGGGTTCCCATGGCGGCATGAATAGTGTGGCCGGTTACAGCCATCTCATGGATCTCGCTCATGTAACGGCATGTCGGGTCTTCCCGGGTAAAAGTGGGATCATAAGCCAGATCCCCCTGGTATTCTTTTTTGGGTGGAGCAGTTTCTTTCTTTTCTTCCCCTCCGGAAACCAGAGTAAACTTGGAGATCGGCTGTTTACAGACCGGACACGCGTCCAGAGAGCTCAGGGGAGCTCCTTCTTTTTCTTCATCATAAATATATCCGCATACACTGCATGAATAGATTGCCATTTTTATACCCCTCCTTCATAACGATTTAAAAAAACAAGGGAAAAAACCATCCTGGTCCCTGATTTTCAGTTGGAAATCACCTTGTCCAAAGTATAACATGAATTAGTGTTTTTTATTTGGAAATATGGATGGATATCCATGGTATATTTTAGATAAAGCTGGTAAATTTCAGATTTGGTTGAAAAATCCTATCCTATCCATTATAATGAAATGTCAAAGTCATTTGTTACGATTCATGACCTGTGCCCTGCCGGATGTCAGGGCTGCCAGGAGAGATAGTCGCTTGAATACTAATAATTTTTTTGAAAGGATATCGTCAGCTTGCTGACGGGAAGAGCAGAGAGAATACTGATGAAATATGAGATAGAAATGGATAGATGGAATGCGGGCAATATTCCGGTCCGGGAGCCGGAGCGCCAGCGATTTTTTATGGAAAAATGCAGGGAACTTCTGGCCGAAAAGGAGAACCGCCTGGGAAGGAAGCTTACCTTCAATGACCAGACCTTCGGCTGCCAGATGAATTTCAAAGATTCGGAGAAGCTGAATGGAATCCTGGAGGAGATCGGCTATGTCCGGACCGATAGCGAGCAGGCGGATTTTGTCTATTACAACACCTGCACGGTCCGGGAGAATGCCAACGTCCGGGTTTATGGCCGCCTGGGGACCCTGAAAAACTACAAGAAAAAGAATCCGGACATGCTGATTGCCATGTGCGGCTGTATGATGCAGGAGCCTGAGGAAGAGGAGAAAGTCAGGACATCCTTCCCCTTTGTGGATGTGGTTTTCGGTACCCACAACATCTATAAGCTGGCGGAGCTCCTCTATGAAGCCATGACTACGGGTCACCGTGTCTTTGATGTCTGGGACAAGGCAGAGGAAATTATCGAGGACCTGCCCAGCGACCGCAAGTACCCCTTTAAGGCCGGCGTCAACATCATGTACGGATGCAACAATTTCTGCAGCTATTGCATCGTTCCCTATGTGAGGGGGCGGGAGAGGAGCCGGAAGCCGGAAGACATCCTTTCCGAGGTCAGGCAGCTTGCGGCTGATGGCGTAATTGAAGTGATGCTGCTTGGCCAGAATGTCAACTCCTATGGAAAGAACCTGGAAAACCCGGTTTCCTTTGCCTCCTTGCTGCAGATGGTGGAGCAGGTGGAAGGGATTGAGCGGATTCGTTTTATGACCTCCCATCCCAAGGATCTGTCCGACGAGCTGATTGAGACCATGGCTTCTTCCGAAAAAATATGCAGTCATCTCCATCTCCCCATGCAGTCCGGGAGCAGCAGGATATTAAAGAAGATGAACCGCAAATACAGCAAAGATCAGTACCTGGATCTGGTGGACAGAATTCGGGGGGCTATTCCGGATATCTCCATTACGACCGATATCATTGTCGGCTTTCCGGGTGAGACGGAAGAGGATTTCCTTGACACCCTGGACCTGGTAAGGAAAGCCCACTTTGACAGCGCTTTTACCTTTATCTATTCAAAGCGTTCCGGTACACCGGCGGCATCCATGCCGGACCAGGTTCCGGAGGATCTTGTCCACGACCGTTTTGACCGTCTTCTGGCTGTGGTCAACGAGGAGGCCAGGAAGAAGAACGGTCTGCTGGCCGGCAAAGTCATGCCGGTTCTGGCTGAGCAGATCAATGAGAGGGATTCTTCCCTGGTGACGGGCAGATTGTCCAACAACAATGTCGTTCATTTTAAGGCAGACCCCTCTGTGATCGGGAAGATCGTACCGGTTTACCTGCAAGAGGCCAGGGGATTCTATTATCTTGGGAGGATCAGGGAAGATGGCTAAGATGACACCCATGATGGAACAGTATCTGGAGATAAAAAACCAGTATAAGGATTGTATACTTTTCTACCGGCTGGGTGATTTTTATGAGATGTTTTTTGACGATGCCATTCTTGTATCGAAAGAATTGGAACTGACTCTGACCGGGAGAAACTGCGGACAGAAGGAGAGGGCGCCCATGTGCGGCGTTCCTTTTCATTCCTGCGAACCTTATATCAATAAGCTGGTGGAGAATGGACACAAGGTGGCCATCTGCGAGCAGGTGGAGGATCCCAAGCTGGCCAAAGACCTGGTAAAGAGGGATGTGATCCGGATTGTAACTCCGGGAACCAATGTAAACCCCCAGGGTCTGGAGGATGCCAGAAATCATTTTATCATGGGTATTTTCTGTGAAAATGATCACTTCGGAATCGGGGTCTGCGACCTTTCGACCGGAGAGTTTCGGGCCACCCAGGTGGACAGTCCGGGAAGACTGATGGATGAACTGTACCGCTTTGAGCCTTCGGAAATTGTCTGTAATGATGCTTTCTGCATCAGCGGGGCTGATCTGCAAATGATTGAGGATAAGCTTGGTACCGCCATAACCAACCTGGCCGGCGGCTATTTTGAGAGGACCCACTGCGAGCAGACCATCAGAGACCAGTATCATCTCTTGAATCTGGATGGAATCGGACTCACCGATTATCCCCTTGGGATCATGGCCTGCGGAAGTCTTCTTCAGTATTTACATGAGACACAGAAGACAGGTCTGGACCATCTGCGGGAATTGATTCCCTATTCCACAGAGAATTACATGGTCCTGGATTCTGCCACCCGGAGAAACCTTGAGCTGACGGAAACGCTCAGGGAGAAAAAGAAAAAGGGAAGCCTTCTATGGGTCCTTGACAAGACAAAGACAGCCATGGGAGCCCGCCGTCTGCGAACCATGGTCGAACAGCCCCTGATTCAAAGGGATGACATTATCAAAAGACAGGATGCGGTGGAACAGCTCATGGAGAGCGCCATGGTCCGGGAAGAGCTTAGGGAATATATGAACTCCATTTACGACCTGGAGAGGCTGACCATGCGGATCAGCTACCGGTCGGCTAATCCCAGGGACCTGATAGCCTTCAAGACTTCCATCCGCTATCTTCCTTATGTCAAAGATCTGCTGGAGTATTTCGGCCAGGGTATTCTCCACTCCATGGGAAAAGACCTGGATACCCTGGATGATCTCTGCCAGCTTCTGGAATCCTCCATCCGGGAAGATCCTCCCATCACCATTCGCGAGGGAGGAATCATCAAAGACGGCTACAATGAGGAAGCAGACCACCTCAAGAAGGCCAAAACCGATGGGAAAAGCTGGCTTGCCGCCCTGGAAGAGAGGGAAAAGGAAGCAACCGGCATTAAGAACCTCCGGGTCCGCTACAATAAGGTTTTCGGCTATTACATCGAGGTAACCAATTCCTACCGGGACCTGGTTCCCGATCACTATATACGCCGTCAGACTCTGGCTAATGCAGAGCGCTATGTGACCGAGGAACTGTCGGAACTGGCCAAGACCATACTGACAGCGGAAGATCGCCTCTATGCCCTGGAATATGAACTCTACACGCAGATCCGGGAAGAGCTGGCCGGACAGATTGAAAGGATCCAGAAGGCTGCCCATATTATTTCATGGGTTGATGCCCTGGCCTCCCTGGCCCTTGTGGCAGAGCAAAACCAGTATGTCCGTCCGGCACTGAACAAAAAGGGAATGATCCAGATCAAAGGCGGACGTCATCCCGTGGTGGAGAAGATGACCGGTGGAGAGCTTTTCGTGGATAACGATACCCTGCTTGATCATAAGAAAAACAGGATGAATATCATCACCGGCCCCAATATGGCCGGAAAATCTACATATATGCGGCAGACAGCCCTGATTGTCCTCATGACCCAGATCGGATCCTTTGTTCCGGCCCGGTCGGCATCCATCGGTATCGTCGACCGTATTTTTACCCGGGTAGGGGCATCGGATGACCTGGCTTCAGGCCAGAGCACCTTTATGGTGGAGATGAGTGAGGTGGCAGGCATTCTCCGCCATGCGACCAAAAACAGCCTGATCATACTGGATGAGATCGGGCGGGGCACCAGCACCTTTGACGGATTGTCCATTGCCTGGGCGGTCGTGGAATACATTGCCGGCTCTTCCCTTTCGGGAGCCAAAACCTTATTTGCCACCCATTATCATGAGCTGACGGAGCTGGAAGGAAGGCTCCCCGGTGTCAATAATTACTGTATCGCTGTTCAGGAAAAGGGCGACGATATCATTTTTCTTCGCAAGATCATCAAGGGAAGTGCCGACCGAAGCTATGGCATCCAGGTGGCCAAGCTGGCAGGAGTACCGGATGAGGTAATCCGGAGGGCCAGGGAAATCGCTGCTGATCTGGAAAGCTCGGATATAGCCCTGAAAACGGAAAACATAGGAAAAGAACCGGAATCCCAGCCTGTCCAGCTGTCCCTTTTTGATGCTATCGGCATGGTAGGGGAACAACCTGCGGAAAGCGAAGTGGAGAGGATACTGAAGGAGACGGATTTGAACAATATGACCCCTCTTCAGGCATTGAATCTGATATTTGACCTGAAGGGAAAATGCAGGTGAAGAGGGTAAGAGGATAGAACATGGCCATGATAAAAGTATTGGATCAGGATACCATAAACCAGATTGCTGCCGGTGAGGTGGTAGAGCGGCCTTCTTCCATTGTCAAGGAGCTGGTGGAAAATGCCATCGATGCATCTTCCACGGCTATCACAGTGGAGATCAAGGGGGGAGGCATAGATTTTATCCGCATCACGGACAACGGATCCGGGATCGATAAGGACCAGATACAGACGGCTTTTCTCCCCCATGCCACCAGCAAGATCAATCAGGCCGGCGACCTTATCACTGTGGAAACCCTGGGATTCCGGGGTGAAGCCCTGGCCAGCATCAGCGCGGTTTCCAAAGTGGAGATGATCACCAAGACGGACGAGGGAATCTCCGGGGTTCGCTATGTGATTGAAGGAGGTCAGGAGATAAGCCTCCAGGAAGTGGGATGCCCGGAAGGGACCACCATTATCGTCCGCAATCTCTTTTACAATACACCGGCCCGGCGGAAATTTCTGAAATCTTCCATGACCGAAGCCGGTTATGTGGAAGCTTTTATACAGAGACTGTCCCTGAGCCATCCGGATATCGCATTCAAATTGATCAATGAAAACCGCATGAAGATTTCCACTTCGGGAAACGGGAACCTCCGTGACGTTATTTACCATATTTACGGAAGGGATGTGGCCGGCAGTCTTTTGCCTGTGGACCGGGAAGAGAACGGGATCCGGGTATCCGGTTTTATCGGAAAGCCCGTGATTTCCCGTGGCAATCGCAATTATGAGAACTATTTTGTCAACGGTCGTTACCTGAAAAACCGGATTATCAGCTCCGGGATCGAGGAAGGTTACAAAGGCCATGCCATGGTTCATAAGTTTCCCTTCTGCGTCCTCATGATATCCATGGATCCCCACCAGGTGGATGTGAATGTCCATCCCGCAAAGATGGAGATGCGTTTTCATAACGGAGAGGTCCTCTACACGGTCCTGGTGGATGCCGGGAGAGCGGCATTTGTAGACAGAGAACTGATTCCCAGGGTTAAGCCCGGCAAGGATGTCAGGGAGAAGGTGGAGATCCGGAGAGGGCCCGAGCCATTTGAAAAAAGAAGGATAGAACCGGAAGAAAACCATCCCCTACCGACAGGGACCGGGAAAGACCCCGGAGAGGCCAAAGACGTGAAAGCCGGCCGCCCGGACGGAAAAGAAGATTCGGAAGAATCTGCCCTGTCCAGAAAAAAAATGATTGAGGAGAGGATTGCCCGCCTGAAGCTGAAAGATTCCGGGGGAGTCCGCAAGGATATCGACCGTGATATGGCCGGAGCCCGGCTCCCGGTAAAGGAAGAAGGAAACTATCAGGCTGAGAAAGGCCGGCAGCTGACCTTTACGGAAGATACGGTCCTGAGCCGGCAGGCCAGACCCCGCCACCGGATCATCGGCCAGGTTTTCGACACCTACTGGCTCATGGAATACGAGGATAAACTCTTCTTTGTCGACCAGCATGCTGCCCACGAGAAGGTTATGTATGAAAAGCTTATGGCCCAGATCAGGGCACGTGAAGTCCTGCAGCAGCAGCTGGCACCTCCCATGGTCCTGACCCTTACGACCGGGGAGCAGGAGAAGCTTTCCCGGTGCAGAGAGTCCCTGGAGACTATGGGCTTCTCCATCGAAGATTTCGGTGAGGATGCCATAGTGATCCGGGCTGTACCGCTCAACCTTTTCGGAATGGATGAAAAAACATTTTTCTATGAATTATTTGACGGCGGGGAGGATTTTTCCGGGAAGCTGAATGCTGACGCCATAACAGGAAGGGTAGCCACCATGGCCTGTAAGGCTGCGGTCAAAGGCAACACCCGGATGAGCATCATGGAGATGGATGCCCTCATGGACCAGCTGCTGACACTGGAGAATCCCTACCAGTGCCCCCACGGACGGCCCACGATCATCTCCATGTCCCGCTATGAGCTGGAAAAGAAATTCAAGAGAGTTCAGGGATAGATGTCGGGAGAAATAAATCGTCATGAGTTTAAAAGCAATGAAAAAACCAATGGTTGTGCTGACGGGTCCCACGGCTGCGGGAAAGACAGACCTGTCCCTGAACCTGGCAGAAAGGATCGGGGGAGAGATTATCAGCGCCGATTCCATGCAGGTTTACCGGGGAATGGACATAGGGACCGCCAAGATCCGTCCCGGTGAGATGAGAGGGATTCCCCACCATCTGATTGATGTGCTCGACCCATCGGAACCATTTAATGTCATGATCTTCAGGCAGATGGCTCTTGAGACTGCTGAAAGTATATGGAAGCGGGGCCGCATCCCCATCCTTGTGGGAGGGACCGGATTCTATATCCAGGCTTTATTGTATGATGTGGATTTTTCCGACCAGGAAGCGGGGGGACCCTACCGTAAGTATCTTCAGGACCTGGCAAGAGAAAAAGGTTCCCATTATCTTCACGACCGGTTGAAGGCAAAGGATCCGGAGTATGCTGCCGGTGTCCATGCCAACAATGTAAAACGTGTGATACGAGCTCTGGAGTTCTACCATGAGACGGGAGAAAAGCTGTCCGCCCATAATAGTGTAATGAGGAAGAAAGAATCTCCCTGGAATTTTGCCTGTTTTGTCCTTTACCATGACAGGGAGATCCTCTATGAGCGGATCAACCGGCGGGTCGATATCATGATGGAAGCCGGGCTTCTTTCGGAAGTGACAGACCTGTATAAGAAGGGCTATGACCGGAATCTTACCTCCATGCAGGGAATCGGATACAAAGAATTCTTCGATTATTTTGAAGGGAAAGCAGACCTGTCGGAAGTCGCAGACAGGATTAAGAAAAATACAAGACATTTTGCCAAAAGACAGATGACCTGGTTTCGCAGAGAGAAAGACACCATTTTTATCAATAAGGATGAATACGGACATGATGGACATGACAGGGAAGAGGAAATCCTTGAAATGATGCTGGGAATCCTCAGGGAAAAAGGGATTATTCAGAATTTCTTTTAAGGCCTTTAGTTTTCACGATTATGCCGCATATTGTGATAATTGACCTCTGATATCAACCTCTTATTATCAAAGAAAGCATTTTACATTTTTATTATTTGGAAGAATTGAGATGAAGACAGATTTAAAGAACACAGAGAAGAATCCGGGGAATCAGACTGCCGGACTACTCAGGGCGTATTATGAGAAAATGGGGATCAGTCCCCGGGTTTATGATTATTGTAGTGCTATGGAAGAGGAGCTGGCTTCACGCTTTGAAGAGATTGATCAGGTGGCTCAGATCAACCAGATGAAGGTTCTGGCCGCCATGAAGAAAAATCGCCTGAGTGAAGCCTGTTTTGCGCCCACTACGGGTTATGGTTATAACGATACGGGCCGGGAGACCCTGGAGGCAATCTATGCGGATGTCTTCCGGACGGAAGATGCCCTGGTCCGCCCCCAGATCACCTGCGGGACCCACGCTCTGGCCCTGGCCCTGTCCAGCCAGCTGAGACCCGGCGATCAGCTTCTCTCCCCGGTGGGAAAACCCTACGATACCCTGGAAGAAGTGATCGGCATCCGCCCCTCCACCGGATCACTGGCGGAATTCGGGATCAGCTACCGGCAGGTTGACCTGCTTAATGACGGCTCTTTTGACTGGAACGGGATTGGAGAAGCCATCAATGACCGTACCCGTATGGTAACCATTCAGCGGTCCAAAGGCTATGATACCAGGCCGACCCTGTCCGTGGAGAGAATCGGTCAGCTGATTCATTTTATTAAAGAAAGAAAGCCGGATGTCCTCTGCATGGTAGACAACTGCTATGGTGAGTTTGTGGAGATTCTGGAACCTTCGGAAGTGGGTGCTGACCTGCTCGTCGGGTCCCTGATCAAGAATCCGGGTGGGGGACTTGCCCCCATAGGCGGCTACCTCTGCGGAAGCAAAGAATGCATCAAAAGGGCATCTGTACGTCTTACTTCCCCCGGCCTGGGCAAGGAAGTAGGCGCAAGCCTGGGTACTACATCCAGCATGCTGCAGGGGCTCTTTCTGGCTCCGGCTGTAGTCAAAAATGCTTTAAAAGGAGCGATTTTCGCTGCCAATATTTACGAAAGGCTGGGATTTGCGGCCATACCGGACAGCAGGGAAAGCCGCCACGATATCATCCAGTCAATTGTTCTGAAAAAGCCCCAATACCTGATCGCCTTCTGCCAGGGAATCCAGGCTGCAGCTCCGGTAGACAGCTTTGTCCGCCCCGAACCCTGGGACATGCCCGGCTATGACGACCCGGTCATCATGGCTGCCGGCGCCTTTATATCCGGATCCTCCATCGAGCTGTCCGCCGACGGCCCCATGAGAGAACCCTATGCCGTATATTTTCAGGGAGGACTGACCTTTGAACATGCCAGATATGGCATTATGATGTCGCTGCAGAAAATGGTGGAGGCCGGCTTTTCCCTCAAGTGAATGGGACAATTGTCTGCTCACGTGCAGGAATGACACATCCCCAGTCAGATTAAGACATGCCATCGACATGCTGTCAACAGTAATCATGAGGAACTTTCATATTGTTCCGCCTGTCTGTACAAATGAAAAAAACTGTGTTAAAATAACCGTTGATATTCTGTCAGAATCTGAGTCCTTGTCTTCCCTTTACCTGGAGGAGAATAGGAGGATTATGGATCGTGCAGGTATTACCATGAAAGAGCGCCCGGTTACGGAGCGGCCTTATGAAAAGTGTCTGGCCAATGGGGCCCGGAGTCTGTCGGACGGGGAACTGCTGGCAGTAGTGATTCGAAGCGGGACCAGGCAGTCTACGGCTCTGGATCTTGCCTGTCAGCTGCTTGATAAGCATCCTGTCTACAAAGGACTTTCCGGCCTGCATCACCTGGATTACCATCAGCTTCTGGAAATTCCCGGAATAGGGAAGGTCAAGGCGATAGAGCTCCTCTGTGTTTTGGAGTTGTCTAAACGTCTTGCCCAGGTATCACGTGATGCGATTCCGGATTTCAGCAGTCCGGAAAAGATAGCCGGCTATTATATGGAAGAGCTCCGCCACCTCGACGTGGAGCAGGTGAAGCTGCTGATGCTGAATGGAAAGCACAGGCTGATCAGGGATGCTCTGATTTCAACCGGGTCAGCGACGGAAGCCCTTGTCTCGGTTAAGGATATTTTTCTGGCTGCGCTTAGAGATGGCGCAGTCTATATTATTTTGATGCACAATCATCCTTCCGGAGACCCCGAACCTTCCCAGGAGGATATTCTTCTGACCAGAAGGATTATGGAGGCGGGAGCCCTTGTCGGCATTCCTCTGACGGATCATATTGTAATTGGAGACCGGTGTTATGTCAGTTTCCGGGAGAGAGGGATTCTTGTAAAGTAAAAAGGAGAAAGGAGACATCGTCACATGTCCGAGAAAATATACGGAATCGATATGGGTACGAATTCGATCAAAATCTATCAGAAAGAAAGCGGTGTGGTACTTCATCAGAAAAACATGATTGCCATCGTCAATAAAAAGGAGGCTTTGGCCATAGGAGACGAGGCATATTCCATGTATGAGAAGGCACCGAAGAATATTCAGGTTAAACAGCCCATCGTTTACGGTGTGATTGCGGATTTTACGGCTATGCAGACCATGATCGAGATTATTTTCAGGGGCGGACGCCGGGCCAGGGGCGTGATGAGTGGTGTAGAGCCATTGATGGTCAACAGCAATTCGGAATTCTATATCGCCGTTCCGTCGGATGTAACGGAGGTGGAGAAGAGAGCTTTCTACGACCTGATTGCCAGCTCAGCCCTCCGGACAAAGAGAGTCCATCTGGTGGATAAGCCCATCGCCGATGCTCTGGGAGCCGGACTGGATGTGATGGATGCCACCGGACGTCTGATCGTCAACATCGGATCGGATACCACGGAGATCAGTCTGATCAGCCTTGGAGGTATAGTTCAGAGCCGACTGCTTAAAGTGGGCGGCACCAAATTTGACGAGGCTATTCAACAGGCCGTGAAGAAAAAACATAATCTTGTTATCGGCATGAAGAGTGCCGAAAGGCTGAAAGTCCAGCTGGCTACCGGCATCAAAGAGGATGAGGAGAGAACGGCGGATGTCATGGGCCGTAATCTGATCACGGGACTGCCCAACAGGGTGACTGTGACCAACCACCTGATCTTTGAGGCCATGGAGGAGAGCATGTCCTCCATCGTGGATGCTGTTAAGTTTATCCTGGAAAAAACTCCTCCGGAACTGTCCATGGACATCATGCATGACGGAGTATGTGTTACCGGTGCCTCTTCTTATATGAAGAACCTGGACCAGCTGATCCAGCAGGAAACCGGTCTTAAAATTATGAAAATGGAAGAACCGGAAATGACGGTTGTGAAAGGTCTGGGAATGATCATGGAGAATCCTTCCTATGAACGGCTGGCCAATGCACTGGAGGAATCAAGCTATCAGTAAAAGAGGATATATGAGGACAGGTTATGAACAGTCGACATCGTTTTGAAATATCGCCGAGAATTCTTCTCATCATATTGACGGTTTTGTGTATGATTCTTCTGACTGTAAGTGCTCTCTTTAACAAGGTAACCAAACCTTTTACTTATGTGACAGGCCTGGTGATCATACCCATGCAGAACGGAATCAACCAGGTCGGCTCCTTTTTCGGTGACCGGCTGGGAAACTTCAGGACCATGCATGAGCTGTCAGAAGAAAATGAACGCCTCAAGGAAAAAGTGAAGGAGCTGACTCAGAAGAACCAGAGTCTGTCGGCCAGTGAAGGCGAGCTGGAAAAGCTTCAGAAGCTCTATGAGCTCGATTCCGAATATAAAGATTACTCAAAAGTAGGAGCCAGGGTGATCAGCCGGGGCGGCGGCAACTGGTATGACTCTTTCATCATCAATAAGGGATCGGCCAATGGAATCAAGGTAGATATGAATGTCATTGCCGATGAGGGACTGGTTGGCATCGTGACGGAAACCGGAAGGAATTTTTCCAAAGTTCGCCCTATTATCGATGACAACAGCAATGTCAGTGCCAGATCGGAAGTGTCAGAGGACACCTGTGTGGTCAAGGGAAACAGTGAAAAGATCCGCAAACAGGGAGCCATTGATGTGGTTTATATCAGCAAGGATGCCGATATGGCCGATGGGGAAATGCTGATGACCTCACATATCAGCTCCAAATACCTTCCCGGAATCCGGATCGGTTATGTGAATAATATCAGCAAGGATCCTTCCAATCTTACCCAGTCCGCCGAGGTGACTCCTCTGGTAGATTTTGAGCACCTTGATGAAGTTCTGGTGATCACCGAACTGAAAAATGTTCCTGAGGAAAAAACTTCCTCCGGCAAAAAGTGAAATGGAGTTCTTTATGAAACGAGGCTTTGTAAATGCTTTGATGATCCTTGCCTGCTTTTTGCTGCAGACATCGGTATTCGAACATATCAGGCTGGCGGGAGTCCGCCCCAATATACTGATTATCCTGGTCGTTTCCATCGCAGTCATGCGGGGCCAGAATGAAGGGATGCTGATTGGTTTTTTCAGTGGTCTTCTGCTTGATATATTTTTCGGAACTTATTTTGGAATCTTTGCATTTATCTATATGTTTTCCGGCTTTTGCTGCGGTTTTTTCAACCGTATATACTATGAGGAGGATATCGTTCTGCCCCTGATTCTGATCGGGGTCAATGATCTTCTGTTCGGATTGCTGATGTATGTCAAGCAGGGCCTCCTCCACAACCACAGACAGTTCTTCTTTTTCTTCCGGACCATTATTCTTCCGGAGGTAGTCTACACTGTGGCAGTCGGGATTCTACTATACCGGATTATCCTGAGGGTCCATGTCTGGATGGACAGAAGGGAAGACAGAAATGCCGACATTGTTTAAGAAAAACAGGAAAACTTCATATAAAAATGTCCGGACTATCGTCCATGATGTACTGACCAACCGTATCGTGATTCTGGGCGTTCTGATGGTGATTATGTTTTCAATCCTTCTCTACAGACTCTTTATACTGCAGATCGTGGAGGGAGAAGAACACCTGTCCAACTTTAACTATAAGGTAGAGAAAACGATTAAGCTGAACGGTACCAGGGGGAATATATACGACCGCAGCGGCAAGCTGCTGGCTTTTAACCAGCTTGCCTACACGGTTACCATGTCTTCTTCGGAAAAAAACCGGGAGATAGCCGAAGCGCGGAGCCAGGAGACAGGAAAAACAGTTACGGCCAACGATGTTCTTAATGAGAATATCCTGAATCTGATCAACCTGCTGGAAGAACATGGGGATGAGGTCCCTCTGGATCTTCCTATTACCGCTAATAAGAACGGCAAGCTCAAGTTCTCCCTGTCCGGGGCCTCTCTGACCCGGTTTAAAAAAGATGTCTATGCCATTACCAACATAGACAACCTGGACGGTGATGACCGCAAGCAGGCTGAAGGCTGGCTGAACTCATCGCCGGAAGCGGTTTATGAGTACATGAGGACCGGAAAGGACGGACCCACCGGAAGCGGTTCCATGTTTGGAATCTCCGATAAATATTCATTGGAGGATACCCTTAAAATCATGTCTATCCGCTATGACCTCTATATGAACCGTTATTCCCAGACCACTCCCATTACCGTGGCAACCAATATTTCAGAGGAAAGTATAGCGGCCCTGTCAGAATCGATTGAGAATTATCCGGGTGTGTCCATCGAAGCGGATTCCCTGCGCAAATACAACGATGCCAAGTATTTTGCCGGAATTATCGGATATACAGGGGCTGCTTCCGAGAGCGAATTATCCGAGCTCAACAAGAGCGGGGATGACTATGAAGCCAGTGATATTATAGGAAAAACGGGTATCGAAAAATCCATGGAAAGCCAGCTTCGGGGCCACAAGGGGGAACAGGATGTTCTGGTAGACAATCTGGGAAAAGTAATCAAAGTTGTGAAAACCACCAAGGCTTCAGCAGGAAATGACATTTATCTTACCATAGACTCCGACCTGCAGAAATATGCCTACCGGATTCTGGAAAGGCGTCTTGCCGGAATCCTTCTGGCTCATTTTACGACCTCCGATGATTCGGGGAAAGAAAACATGATTCCTATTAAGGATGTATATTATGCTCTGATCGATAACAATGTGATCGACACCAGCCACTTTTCCGAAAAGAATGCCAGCCGGACGGAAAAGAATGTCTACTCTCTCTTTAAAAAGAGGAGAAAGACCGTCCTTGCAGAGGTTAGAAAAAGCCTGAGGGAAGGCCGGACCAGCCAGGAAGACCTGCCGGATGAGCGCCAGGAATATCTCTTGTATGTCTATAATCTCCTGGTGGAAGATGAGGTCCTTAACACATCCATGATCAGTGAAAACGACACTGTTTTCCAGCACTGGAAAAACGGGACCATCAGTATCCGAACCTTCCTGGAGCATGCGGTCAATAATGAATGGATTGATATCAGTACATTTGATATCAAGTCGGATTATTATGACGCCGACAGGATTTATGAAGAGCTTGTATCCTATGTCAACGAACGGTTGAAGAAGGAAGAAGATTTCAACAAGATTATTTACAAATATATGATCAAGAAGGGAGTGCTGGACGGGAAAAAGGTATGCCTGATCCTGTTCAGCCAGGGAATCCTTGATAAAGCCAGGGATAAGGATTATAATAATCTCTATACTGGGAAAATGTCTCCCTATACATTTATGTATAATAAAATAGAAGATCTGGATATTACACCGGCCCAGCTGGCTCTCGATCCCTGTTCCGGATCAGTGATCATCACAGATCCCGATAATGGTCAGATCCGGGCTCTTGTATCCTACCCCAGTTACAACAACAATAAGCTGGCCAACGGAATCGACGCCTCATATTTTGCTCAGCTGAACGGGGATAAATCCTCACCCATGCTAAACCGGTGTACCCAGACCAGGACGGCGCCGGGTTCTACTTTTAAGCCCATTTCCGCAACGGCTATTCTGGAAGAAGGGATTGCCGGCGGAGATACTTATATAAAGTGTACAGGCGTATTTGACAAGATTACTCCGAATGCCAAATGCTGGATTTATCCAAGCGTTCATGGAAACCTGAACGTCAGCGGAGCTATCGCGGAATCCTGCAACTTCTTTTTCTACCAGATGGGTTACAATCTTGGTATGGAAAATGGAAATTACAACAGTGAGAAGGGCTTGAAAAGGCTGGAAAAGTATGCTGAACTCTACGGTCTGGACCGGAAGTCGGGGATCGAGATTACAGAGTATGAACCCAAGATATCCGATGAGGACGCGGTCCGTTCCGCCATCGGTCAGGGCACGCACAACTATACGCCCAGCCAGATCTCCAGATACCTTACTTCCCTGGTAAATGAGAAAGAACTTCTCAAGCTTTCCCTGGTGGACCGGGTGACCAATCCGGAGGGAAGCGAGGAGAAGGAATTTAAAAAGCGGGTGGAGGAGAAACTGGATGTTTCGGATACTTCCTACTCCCTGATCAAGATCGGCATGAGAGACGTGGTATACGGAAAGCATAGTTCCATCAATTTCCTCTACAAAAATCAGGGCATTAAGGTAGCAGGGAAGACCGGTACCGCTCAGGAAAACAAGAACCGGCCCAACCATGCCCTCTTTATTTCCTATGCCCCTTATGATGATCCGGAAATCACCATGACAGTCGTTGTTCCCAACGGATACACATCATCCAATGCGGCAGAGATTGCAAGGGATATCTATAAATATTATTTCGGGAAGGCAACCGAAGAGGAAAAGAAGGGAAGAAAAGCCCTGCTTCCGACAGGTTCTGACGGAAGCCATGACTAAACAATCAATTGGCGGGAGTAACTATGAAAAGTGCTGTAATTATAAAGGGTAACAAATATGGTTTTCAGATTGTGCTCGGACAGGATCTGCCTTTTGAGCGGCTGGTCAGTGAGGTAGAAAAACGTTTTCGTGCTTCGGGAGCTTTCTTTGACCGGAACAGGCCGGTAGCAGTAAGTTTTTCCGGCCGCGATCTCAGTGAAGAGGAACAGGACGTGCTGGTGGATACCATTCAGACATCCAGTGATCTGGTGGTCAGTTATGTGATTGACGGGGCCAGGGCTCATGAAACCCGGTATGCCCGGGCTATCTCTGATCTGGAACCGGTCGACAAGCCGGCTTTTCAGGAAGAGATTCCGGACCGGGATCCCCTTGTGGAAGAAAAGAAGCCGGAAAAAGCAGAAGGATTCGGCATAATCCGCCGGATACTTGCAGGAGAGAATGTAGCCAATGAAGAAAAGCAGGTCCCGGATTCTTCAGCAAGGGAAGAAGCAGATTCCCAACCGGGTGGCGGGCCCGCCGGGCCTGTATTCCCCGAAGATGAAGTGGGAAAACACGGACAGTTTTATCGAGGCATTCTCCGCTCCGGACAGAAAATCGAGGTGGATGGAAGCTTTGTGATTCTGGGGGATGTGAATCCCGGAGCCCAGATTATTGCCGGAGGCAATGTGGTTATCCTGGGAAGCTTAAAGGGCACAGTCTATGCGGGATTCCCCGCTGATCGCAATGCCATTGTGGCGGCCCTCAACATGGAGCCCATGCAGATCCAGATCGGGGATTTTATAGCAAGATCTGCTGATGCAGACCCTAAACGTGGCAGGAAACCAGTCAAAAAGAAAAAACAATCGGACCTTGAGCCCAGAATGGCTTTTGTGGACGATGGTAATATATGCATTGAAAAAATAGACCGGAAACTGATCGGTGAGATCAGCGGCCGTTCGCAACAAGAATAAAAGGAGTTATGACAAATGGGAGAAGTAATTGTTATCACATCAGGCAAGGGAGGCGTAGGAAAGACGACCACCACGGCAAACATCGGTTCCGGACTGGCCCGGCTCGGGAAGAAGGTTGTACTGATTGATACGGATATCGGACTCCGGAATCTTGATGTGGTTATGGGTCTGGAGAATCGTATTGTCTACAATCTTGTCGATGTGGTGGAAGGAAACTGCCGACCCAAACAAGCTATGATCAAAGACAAGAAGTTCCCGGAACTCTACCTTCTGCCTTCTGCTCAGACCAGAGATAAGACTTCCGTGTCGCCTGAGCAGATGAAACAACTGGTGGATGAACTTCGGGATGATTTCGATTTTATCATTCTGGATTGTCCTGCAGGAATTGAGCAGGGATTCCAGAATGCCATAGCCGGAGCCGACAGGGCTCTGGTTGTAACGACACCTGAGATGTCGGCTGTCCGAGACGCCGACCGGATCATCGGTCTTCTTGGAGCCAATGACTTTAAGAAAATCCATCTGATCGTCAACCGCATCCGCATGGACATGGTTAAGGCCGGAGATATGCTTTCCGTGGATGATGTCATGGATGTTCTTGCCATCGATCTGATCGGTATTGTGCCGGATGATGAGGAAATCATTGTGGCAACCAATATGGGTGTTCCGGTAGTGGGCAGTGATTCCCAGGCGGGTAAGGCCTATGAGAATATCTGCCGCAGGGTAGCCGGAGAGGAAGTTCCTTTCCTGGAGTTCCAGTCTGATGGCTTTTTCAAGCGCCTGGCCAAGCTTTTCAGGCGCGGCTACTAAAAGGAGGTCGCTATGGGTTTTTTTGATTCTTTTTTCAGAAGAAAGCCATCCGGCAGTACAGCGAAAGACCGTCTGAAGCTGGTCCTGGTTTCCGATCGAGCCAACTGTTCTCCTGAGACCATGGAGATGATCAAGAATGATATTATTCAGGTGATTTCCAAATATGTGGAAATCGATACCAATGGTCTGGATATCCAGATTACCCAGACAGAGTCTACCGGAGATAACGGAAATGTCCCGGCTATCTACGCCAATATCCCGATTAAGGAGATGAAGCCAAGGCGGTAGAGGCGCCCGGAAGCAGGTGGGGAGGATTATGCTCTCATGTTCAGACAGAAATATCAGCTTATAAATTATCGCTGGGGGCTGCTGATCGCGGTTGTGACCATCAGTATAATGGGCATAGTTTTTATCAACAGCGCGGATAGCAGCTATACAGGCAAACAGCTGGCGGGCCTGATCGTATGCGGGATGATCATGATCATCCTGTCCATGGTCAATTATAATTACATATGCGGTTTTAACCAGATTTTATATATGATCAATATTGTAATGCTGGTATTTGTCAGACTTTTCGGTGTCCGGGTCGGAGGTGCCAGACGATGGATCAATCTGGGATTTACCAGGATGCAGCCTTCGGAATTCAGCAAAGTGATTATGATTATCTTTGTGGCTGTTTACATTCAGGAGCATGAAGAAGATTTTAATGAACCTAAGGTTCTGGCCAGATTGGCCGGCCTGATTGCCGTACCCCTGCTTCTGATTCTGTCAGAACCTGACCTGTCAACGACTCTGGACATTGTCATGATCCTGCTGGCAGTCCTGTTTGCCGGAAAGATCAGTGGAAAGCTGATTCGAAACAGCCTTCTGATCGCGGTTCCGCTGGCAATATTGTTCATCTGGTACATACAGACACCAAATCAGATTTTGCTGAAGGATTATCAGGTCACACGTATCATGACCTTCATCAATCCTTCAAAGTATTCCACGTCTACAGCCTATCAGCAGGATAATTCCGTGATGGCAATCGGCTCCGGCCAGCTTTACGGCAAAGGATTGTCCAACAATACCATTTCGGATGTTTCGGTGACGGTTACCGAATCCGGTCTGGTATCGGAACAGCAGACGGACTTTATCTTCTCGGTCGTGGGAGAGGAGATGGGCTTTGTCGGCAGCCTGATCATAATTGGATTGTTTCTGGTTATAGTAATTGAATGTCTGAGGATTGCTTTCTGGGCAAGAAATACATGCGGAAAGCTGATCGCCGTGGGTATGGCTGCGATGATTGGTTTTCAGTCCTTTATCAACATCGGAGTGGCAACGGCGATTCTTCCAAATACCGGACTTCCCCTTCCCTTTGTCAGTTACGGACTTACCTCTCTTTTAAGCTGTATGTCAGGGATCGGAATTGTCCTGAATATTGGATTGCAGAAGCGATATTAGGAGGATGAATATGAATATTGGTTTGCTGGCACATGATGAAAAAAAGAAGCTGATGCAGAATTTTTGTATTGCTTACAGAGGGATTTTGAACAAACATGAATTATATGCTACGGCAACGACAGGTCGTCTGATTGAGGAAGTGACCAACCTTGCCATCCATAAATACCTTGCCGGGACTTTGGGAGGTACCCAGCAGATGGGATCGCAGATTGAAAATAACCTGCTGGATATGGTCATTTTCCTGAGAGCTCCCCAGAGCAGGAAGGACGATGAACCGGATATATTTAGTATTATGCATCTGTGCGATATTCACAATATTCCGCTGGCAACCAATCTTGCCACGGCTGAGCTTCTGATCAAGGCCCTGGACCGGGGTGATCTTGAGTGGAGGGAAATGTACCGATGAGATCAAAGGGAGTTCGGTTTTTTGCGCTTTTTCTGGCAATGGTTTTTCTGCTTGCTGCCACATCCTGTGCCGGGACGGGAGTATCCGGAGAGGATGATTCTTTTCAAAAGTACTATGAAGACAAGCGAAACAATATGGATGTTCAGTCGGGTATGGCTGAAAAACTGGCTGTGATTTCCGAGGAAGAACAAAAAGAGATGGCCTATGGAGGCCGGGACAGCGCAGACTTGCTGGTCGATGAAAAGAGAGAAGAGGTTCTGGCGGCCAGGCATTGTTTTGACAAGCTCTATCCGGCCAGTATCACCAAGGTCATGACTGCTCTTCTGACTATGGAATACATAGAAAAGGGCAAGGGAAACTGGGAAGATATCATCACCCTGTCTCACAATATTTACCTGGGAGATGAACAGGCGGTGGCATCAACCCTGACCTCGGGCTGCAGTGTGTCGGTCAGCGATGTATTTCATACCATGATGATTAAGTCTGCAAACGACTGTGCAGTTATCCTGGCGGAATATGTATCCGGATCCGAAGAGAAATTTGTCCGAAAGATGAACCAGAAGGCCAGGGCTTTAGGCGCCACCCACACCCATTTTGTGAATACAAACGGACTTCACGATCCGGACCATTACACTACGGCATATGACCTTTATCTTATTTTCCAGGAGGCATGCAAGAGGGATATCTTCGTGGATACGGTATCTTCCAGTGATTATACCATGACTTACACCAATGCTTTTGGTGATCAGACTCACGAGTACATGGAAAGCACCAATTACTATCTCCTGAATGAATATCCGGTACCGGATGGAGTGATCATGGCCGGGGGAAAAACCGGAACGACCTCACTGGCCGGTTCCTGTCTTATGTTGATGACGGAAAATGAAAAAGGGGATCGCTTTTATTCGGTGGTCCTGGGGGCCAAAACCAAAGACCAGCTTTACCAGTCCATGAACAAATTGCTTGAGCTTATTCCGGAATAAAGGTTGAGATTTCTCCTTGAATAAACTATAATCAGAGTATAGAAACCATATCAATATATCCATGAACGCATATGGCTGCCCGGGCAGCAGGTTCACGGATTCACATGCTGAATACCGGCAAAGAAACTGGTAAACAAGAAAAGGAGGCGGTTATTATGATAGATATTATTGCAGGTTCAAAAGGCAAGGGAAAGACGAAGATTCTCCTTGAAAGAGTCAACGAGGATATTAAGGTGACTCACGGAACGATCGTCTATCTTGACAAGAACAATAAGCAAATGTATAAGTTGAGCAATCAGATTCGACTGATTGTAGTTCCCGAATTCGATATTATCGATACGGATATGTTTATCGGATTTATATCCGGTATCCTCTCCCAGGACCATGATCTTGATAAGATCTATCTCGACAGCTTTCTGACCATTGCTTTTATTGAAAATACAGAAGAACTGGACGCCGCAATTGTAAAGCTGGAGAAGATTTCAGATAAATTTGATGTTGATTTTGTAATCAGCGCATCCCTTGACAAGAACGAGCTTCCCGAACGCCTTCAGTCTTTTGTATCCGCTGCTTTGTAAGTGATTTTTTATACGAAAGTGTTTTTAAGGAACTGTGAATAAATCCCGCGGCCGGACCGGGCAGGGATTGTTTACAGTTCCTGTTGCTATGGAAAGATTTTTTCAGGAGTTGAAGTCCGCTTGCGGACTTTGTTTTGTGCCAGCCGTAAACCGGATCGAGAGGAATAATTATGCCGGACCAGAGGACCCGAAGAAAGGATGAATCGAATAGCAGGAAAAGATTCCCCATAGAAATCAATATGGGAACCATTGCTTTCATGCTGATCGTGATCTACATTATGGCTTATATTATCAGCTATATAGGCAAAGATAAGATGTCTATCTACGAGGTCAGCGAAAGCGATATCGTGGACAGCATCGAGGGGACCGGTATTGCCATCCGAAAGGAGATGACAGTTGGCGCGGCTAAGGACGGATACATCTATTTCTTTGTCAAAGACGGAGCCAGAGTTCAGAAAAAAGCTCTTATATATGCCGTGGATACGACCGGGAAAGTCCAATCCTACGTTCAGCAGCTCCTGAACAAGGAAGAGAATGTGAGCAGCGAAGAGAAGGCCAGGATTACAGACTCTTTGCAATCCTTCGGTGATTCTTTTGAGGACGATGAGTTTTCCAATGTCTATGATGCCCACATGAACATTGATCATGAGCTGACCTCTTACACAGATACTCTTCTTGCCAAAAACCGGAAAGAGATGGAGAAGGTGATCGGGAAGAAGAGTTATGTGGAAGTAAAGTCAAAAAATGAAGGGATCATCACTTTCTCTTCGGACGGACTTGAGAATACCGGGCTGGATACTGTTAATGAGGAACTGTTTGAAAATCATCCGAGAATGATCGAACTCCGGTCCAAGGACAAACACAAGAAAGGGGATCCCATCTACCGAATCGTCCTGAATCAGCGCTGGAGGCTCATGATCCCTGTCAGCGAGACCCATTACAGGCATCTGAAAGAGTTGAAAAAAGAGGGAAGAGAGACTCTGAAAATTACTTTTGACAAGGACAATTTTTCTACCCGTGCAGCTTTTGCCTGCAAAAAAAACGGGGAAGGTTACTATGTGGTTCTTGTTTTCGATAACTTTGTCCAGAGATATATAAACCAGCGCTATCTCCGCGTCAAGCTGGTTCTTTCCGAGACAGAAGGACTGAAGATTCCCACCAGCTCCATGGTGAAGAAGAGAGTGTGGGAGATTCCTGCTGACCTGCTTACAAGGGGAGGTAATTCTTCCGAGGAAGATCAGGTTAATGTGGTGACAAAAAAGAAAAACAAGACCGTTCTCACCCAGAAAAAGGTCAAGGTTTACCAGCTTCAAGAAGATAAGGCCCTGATCTCCATGAATGGACTTAAGAATGGACAGGTCCTTTCCGACCCGGAAAGAACCCGGACCTTTGTCCTTGGCCAAACAAGGATTCTTCAGGGAGTTTATGTTGTAAACAGAGGATTTACCGTCTTCCGTCAGATTGATATCCTGGAAAAAAATGATGATTATTGTATCGTCAGTGCCTCCGGGAGTGAGCTTGAACTCTATGACCGCATTATCCTCAATGGAAATACCACAGAAGAAGGAAGGGTTATTTATTAAGATACCATGTTAAAAAAGAATCTTATCAGTGTAAAAGAAAACATTGCCCGGGCCTGCAGGAAAGCAGGGAGAAATCCGGATCAAGTGGTTCTTGTAGCCGTAAGCAAAACCAAACCTCTTGAAAACATAGAAGAACTCCTGGAAGCCGGCCAGCTTGATTACGGGGAGAACTATGTCCAGGAGCTCTGCGACAAGTATGAAAAGATATCCCGCCCGGTTCGCTGGCATATGATTGGCCATCTTCAAACCAATAAAGTAAAAAATGTGATCGGAAAAACAGTTCTGATCCATTCTGTGGATTCGGTTCATCTGGCTGAACGTATTGAAAAAGAAGCGGCAAAGAAGGAAGTCAGCGTGGATATCCTCCTCCAGGTCAACGTGGCGGAAGAGGAAAGCAAATTCGGTCTTCAGGACCATGAGCTTATGGCCATGGTGGAAGAGATCAGCCGTTTTCCCCATGTACATATCCGCGGATTGATGACCAGCGCCCCCTTAACAGAAGATCCTGAAGAAAATCGGTGTTATTTTCGAAAATTACATCAATTATTTGTTGACATTGCAGACAAAAACGTTGATAATGTAGATATGGATATTTTGTCAATGGGTATGACCAATGACTATGAAGTTGCGATTGAGGAAGGTGCTACCATGGTAAGAGTCGGAACAGGCATCTTCGGCGCAAGAAATTATAAAAAGACATGAAGCTGACTTCTCCGTAGAAACCTGGGAGAGTCACAAGTCAGGTCAGTTTTACGGAGGTGTCAAGGAAATGGGCAAGCTCGCAGAGAAGTTTCTGAATATGATGCGTTTCACGGATGATGAAGAAGATTACTATGAAGACTATGAAGAATATGCGGAAGAGGAAGATGTGACTGAAGCAGAAGAGATATCTGCCGAAGAAGTCTACGAAGAACCGTCCGGCAGCAAGCCCTTCATGTCCTTCCGCAGGAGAAGGAAAGAAAAGAAAGTGGAAGTGGAAAGGGAGTATGATGATCCCGCAAGCAATGTGGTTCCCTTTAGTAAAGAAGTAGAAGAAGGTGAAGTAGTGAAAGTAATCAGACCTCAGACATTTAATGAAGCGCAGCTTGTCGCTGATTTCCTCAAGGAGGGAAAGACCATTGTTGTGAATCTTGAAGGAATTGAGATCAGCCAGGCACAGAGAATCATCGATTTTATCGGTGGAGCAAGCTTTGCGGTAGACGGAACATTGAGAGCAATCTCCAATAACATTTTTATAGTGGCTCCGGGCAACATTGAGGTATCCGGTGAGCTCAGGGATGAGATCGTCAACGATGATATGCTGTCTCCGGAATTGAGCAAGTTTTAATGATGGATTTATCTGATTGATAAGACCCTTGGGTTTAGAGAGTGTAAAGCGGACAGTACAGCCAGGCTGTGTGTCCGCTTTCTGTTCGATAAGGGCGGGAGGAAGAAGGATGACCGATTACAGGTTGAATGTGAAAACGGATGGAAAGCCTACCTACGATATTGTGATAAAGGATCATTTTTACGGACTTCTGGAGGAATTTCCCAAATTGTCCGCCCAGACCAGGAAGGTCTGTATCGTCACGGAAAAGCAGGTGGCCGGCTTCTATCTGCAGGAAGTTTTTGAATTGCTTCAGAATGTCTGCCAGCTGGTCAAGGTCTTTGTCTTTGAACCGGGGGAAGCCAGCAAAAATCTGGATACGGTCAGCCGTCTCTATGACTTTCTGATCAGAAATGAATATGACAGAAAGGATCTCCTTGTAGCTTTAGGCGGGGGAGTTACCGGCGATCTTACAGGCTTTGCCGCGGCGACCGACCTGCGCGGCATAGATTTTGTCCAGATTCCCACCAGCCTCCTGTCCCAGGTGGACAGCAGTATAGGAGGAAAGACCGGAGTGGATTTTCATTCCCATAAAAATATGGTAGGGGCCTTCTACATGCCTAAACTGGTCTATATAAACATCGCCACCCTCCATAGTCTGACAGACAGGGAGTACCGGAGCGGTCTGGGAGAAGTAATCAAACATGGCCTTATACGTGACAGGGATTACTATTTGTGGATTCTGGAAAACAGAGAAAAAATCCTGGACAGGGATCCGGAAACCCTGGCTTCTATGGTTGAGGGAAGTGTCCGGATCAAGAGGGAAGTTGTGGAAGAAGATCCTAAAGAGAAGGGAATCCGTGCCCTCCTCAATTACGGGCACACTTTCGGCCATTCCATCGAGAAGGAGATGGACTTTGCTTTGACCCACGGAGAGTGCGTGGGAATCGGCTCCATACTGGCCACTGCCATTGCAGTTTCAAGAGGGCTGATTTCCGATGAAGAATAC
>CADBME010000034.1 GCA_902795715.1 uncultured Lachnospiraceae bacterium
CCGGATAAAACGGCCTTGAAGATGATAACGAGATTTACTGAACTTTCCGGTTTTTGGACTGATTACAGAATCAGCATAAAGTTTTCCAATCTCATAGCTGTATTCAGTGACATCGTGTTCTTTGCAGAATGCCTTAAACCTTCTGACAACACCCTGATAATTGAAGATGGTGGGCTGCGGTAAGAACAAAGCTATCAAATGCCTGAAAGAACTGGATATGGAAACCGGAATCGGACTGATCCAGAAACATCGGCAGGGGCTAGGCAAGGCCAATATCATCTATGTCAGGACATTTGTGCCTGATGAAAAGCAAACTTCTGAAAGTCCTGAAAGTAAACTTCCGGATGTTTGTAAAGAGGAATCTAATAAGACTAATAAGAGTAATAATAACAGGAATAATAATAAATCTCATCTTATCTTATCTGAAGCAGAGAAGAGAAAAGAGAAATATGATTTGAAAGATGAGATAAGATGCGATGGCGATATACTCTTTCAAACCACGCCAGCGACTGTTATGCCAAGTAGAGAACCAGGGGACAGGGCTGCCATAATGCAGGCTTATCAGGCATTGATACGAAAGAACATCGAATACGACAATCTGATGACATTCTCGGAAGTAGACCATGAACTTGCTCGGGAGATCTACGAGCTGATCGTTGAGACAGTGCTGTGCTTGGGGAAGGATATCGTAATCTCCAGTAACCGGTATCCAGTAGAAGTTGTGAGGAGCCGGTTCCTGAAACTCAACTACATGCATATCCGATATGTTATGGAATGCTTGGAGAAGAATACGACTAAGGTGAAGAACATCCGGAAGTACCTTTTGGCAGCTCTTTTCAATGCTCCGGCGACTATGGAAGGATATTACAGGGCAGAGGTACAGCATGACCTGTATGGGAGTTGGTGAATGGGGTAAAAAGTCGTTAATTACCCTTACGCGTTCAATAATTTGACCATGTAGAGGTGTAAAGGCCTGTTCATGCACATATTCCCATGGTTTATGCGCCCTAAGTGTGGTATTATATATTTTGGGATATTATACGAAAAAACAGTTGCTCCTATGATCAAGCACTGATTCTTGCCAAAACCGGAAAGAAGATTTAATGAGATTGGAAGGATTATGAAAAACCACAAGATTGTAGATGGGAAGCTGCTCCAGACCAACAAGAAGTATTCTCATCTGAAACTGAAACAAAAAGAGAAGATCCATCAGTGGATGTATCAGTCTTACCGGGATTATTATTTGGAAACCGGGAAATATCCGAACGAGAAAGACCATGATGTCATACTGGAGACGGTTCTATATAAAATATATGAAGCAGATATATGGATTCCAAAATCTGAGGTCTATAAGCATTATCGAAAAGTTGTGGGGAACCTCAAGAAAAGGCTTAAAAGAGAGCTGTCAGGCAAGATGGTGGATGAGCTTATGCTTGAGCCTCTTGATATTACTTTTTCTGTCTGTCAGGTAGAAGATTATACAATGGTCGACTTAGACAGGGACTTTTGTTTTACTGGGAAGACGGATGAGGAGTGATCTCTTGTCTGCCCCGTTGATATGGTTCCGGATAATACGATTGCCCGCGATGACGGCTGGAAGGGTTTCCGTATCTGCGGCGTACTGGATTTTTCTCTAATCGGGATATTGGCAAGGATATCAAAGATTCTGGCATCCAATCAGATTGGTATCTTTGCTATATCGACTTATAATACCGATTATATTCTGACTAAGGAAGGGGATTTTAAGAAGGCGCTGCAGGTATTAAAGAATTCCGAGTATCATATAAAAGGAGACTGATAGCATGGTCGGAAAATATAAAGTCATCACTCTTTGCGGCAGCACCCGCTTCAAAGAAGCTTTTATAGAGACCCAGAAGCGTCTTACTCTCGAAGGCAACATTGTAATCAGTGTTGGCCTCTTCGGCCATTCCGGTGACAATGAAGTCTGGGAGAACATGGACGAAGGTACACTTACAAAGACAAAAGAGATGCTGGACGATATGCACAGGCACAAGATCGACATGGCTGATGAAATCTTTGTAATCAATGTCGGCGGCTATATCGGTTCCAGCACCAGGTCAGAGATCGAATATGCCCTGGTAACCGGAAAGACAGTCCGGTATTTGGAGGATAAGCCGGATTGCTTTGTCCCGGACATTAATATTGATAAATCGATAGAAAAGCTGAAGAAGAGGGAGAAGGATATCCTTGGATACACAGCCATTATGGCCATGTCGGAGAATCCGGATGACCCTGACTTCCAAAAGAAATATAATGCATTTTACAGAGTGAGGCGAGATGAAGCCTGGAGAAAGGAATATTACCGGTTAATGAGTATATACCGGGAGAAAGGTAATGCATCTTTCGATATTATATTACTTCAATTATTTCAGGCAACGGGACGGGTTGAGTCGTCCTTTGCAAGTAAGATGCTGGCGACTCTTGATGCCGATATGCCCATATGGGATAGTAAAGTGCTGAAAGCACTTCAACTCCGGCTAAAAGGAAGCAAGCCGGAGATAAAAATGTCGAATGCCGTAGTTTTATATGATCACATTTGCCAGTGGTATGAGATGTTTTTGCAGACAGAAGAGGCTGACAGATGGATACAGAGATTCGATCAGGTATTCCCTGAGTATAAGTCGTTGCGCGCAACAAAGAAGATTGATTTTATATTGTGGGCGAGTTAATAAAGGTTCACCCGGGGAAGATTGTCGAAAAACAAAGAGATGCTTACAGGATATCAAGATTTCAATACGAAGGAGGTCGAGTTATGGGATTATTTGGATCAAAAAAAGACAAGGTTATGCCGAAAGTATCGGATATTTTTTCCGCTCAGGATCTGCAGAAGATAGAGCAAGTTGTCGGCCCAAAACATGCCAGTAAGAGTTATGGGAAATATGGTTCCATGGCGGCAACTTTGATGGAAGTCGTAAAGGATCCGGACAAGGAATACAGTAAAAGAGAATGGGCCGGCATCATTTACGCAGCCGGAGGATTTACAAAGATTGAGCCGGACCTGACGCCGATGCTGAAGGAGGCAATTGGAAGGTATAAGCAGTTCAAGTAGTTTTTACTGTATCATTCAGGATGGTGAAATAGTGATAATGAATCAGCCATTTGTCAAAATAGACTTGCATGGACTTCGTCAAGAGGAAGCGATAAGGATAATCGATAAGGCAATTAAAGAAGCTGGCCCTTCTGCGTATCAACTACAACTGATACATGGTTACCATCGTGGTACGAATCTGCGATCCATGATATATGATTGGTATGAATCGGATCCAAAGGTTTTAAGGGTTATCCCCGGGGATAATCCTGGGATCACATTGCTGATATTAAAAGAATTGTATTAACAGCAGACGGATGGAGGAATGATGATGGAGAAAGACCGGTCTCAATTGTTAACAGAGACGATCAATAATTTCAAAAAGCACCGTTTCGATGTATCATTCTTCCACACCGGACAGGAGGCAGCAGACTATCTGTGCGACCAGATCCGGGGAAAGACAGTCGGTTTTGGGGATTCTGCGACGCTGGCAGTATTGGGTCTTGCAGACAGGCTCCGAGATAATAATACGGTGTTTGATCCCGGCCCAAACAGCGGAGAAGAATTCACAGAGACAGCTAAAAAAGCTATGTCATCTGATGTGTTTCTGCTGTCAGCAAATGCGGTCTCTGCTTCCGGAGAAATCGTCAATATAGACAGCAGCGGAAATCGGGTTGGCGGATCTTTGTTCGGTCATGAAAAGGTATATTTTGTATTCTATGCAGACAAGATCGAGCCCAACCTTGAGAGAGCCATCTGGCGGGCAAGGAATATTGCGGCGCCTCAAAACGCTAAACGATTTGGATTCCGAACACCTTGTGCAATGAAAGGCGACCGTTGTTATGATTGTAACAGCCCTGACAGGATATGCAATGTGATGGCCATTCATATGAGGAAGGAAAAAAGTATGGATGAGGAGATAGTGATCATCGAAAATATATGAGCATCATTTGGGAGATTTTCAGGGAGTATACAGATGTCATCAGATACCACATGGATCATGCAGGGTGCGGACTGGGATGACCCAAACCGGATCCGAACATGGCGGGAATTAATCGAATATGTAAATAGAGTGGGCTTCCTCCCTTTATTCAAAAATGAAGTCCTCGGGTTCTCAGCAGAAGAACATGTGTCATCCCTCTTCTGGTGGACTGAAGATCCCGAACAGGACCCCTGGGCATGGCGGGAGATCATCGCTGCCAGTCACGAAGTGGCCTATGGGAAATTCTTCGATAAGAAGGCAGGATTCATTAGCCTGGAATGGTTCCCGACTTTTGCCAATGCCCGAAGAAATGGCTATGATTTTGATGCCAGATGGGAAGACGGCCTGGCCAGCCGGAGAGAGAAAAAGATCATGGATCAGTTGACCGGCAAAGACTTAGATGGAGACATGACATTTCCGGATGACCAGATCCTTTCGACTGACCTGAAGAAACGAGCCGGTTTTGGGAAGAATGGTGAGAAGAATTATCCCGGAATCATCACCGGTCTGCAGATGCAGACCTATCTGGTGATCACAGATTTTCATAGAAGAGTGAGTAAAAAAGGGCTGGAATACGGCATGCCCGTGTCTGTCCTCTTTCCCCCTGAAGCCATCTGGGGATATGAGAAGGTGACAGACAAATATAATGAGAAACCGGCGGAATCATGGAATAAGATCTTTGATTGGATGTGCCAAATGTATCCCGGCAGCGACGAGAAAGACATCATTAGGACGATCGGCAGGAAACCGACATCTGTAGGATAGAAGAGATAACCGTTTATACAAAAGAGGAGCACACCTGTGGAACATCTTCGCTGTGTGGTGGAACGAATTACATACCAGAATGCCTTAAACGGTTACTCCGTCATTAAGTGCCGCGCTAAG
>CADBME010000035.1 GCA_902795715.1 uncultured Lachnospiraceae bacterium
ATAAAAAAGACGGAACTCCATCCGCTGCTAGTCCAGCCAACGAGCCAAAAACAACCGTAAATATGACCGTTGTCAGCACTGGCTGTATAACAGCCCATGCAGGTCCTAAAATTGTCTGTTTATATTGTGATATGAAATTTCGCTTAACAAAAAGGGCAATGAGATCTCTATATTTCCAAAGTTCTTTTAATTTAACGTCAAGCCATCCAGTTTTAGGCACAATAACAACATCAAACTCGTCCATTTTATCTCCTCTGCTGGAGTTATTTTCAGCATCCTGTTATTTCATTGACTTTGAGAACATTATCACATGCATATCTTTTTTTCCCTTAATCCGATCATCTGCAAAATCCTGTTTAAATGCGCCTGAATAGATATAAGGAACGGATAAATTTGTGCGACACGATAAGAATAAATCTCGTACGGAAGCATCGTTCTAAGAATGTAGATTGCCTGCAGCCTGCTCATACGGTATTTCTTTGGAAGTTCATCATAGATTCCTGCCTTTCTGGCAAGAAGTGTATAGTATGCAGAAATAGTATGTTTCATTGTTTGCGCAGCATTTGATAGTTCTGCCTCATCATTAGCATCAAAAAAAGTAATACATTGATCCAAAGCTTCTATATCATCAAACCTTCTCAATGAAAAATTCTGATGAATTATACTGCTATGTCGTATACGATATCCATAAAGCCGTTCATTTAATACCACAACGCAACTGGCCTTATAATATAAAATTGGTATGATAAACTGATCTTCATGTATTCTTCCAACCGGGAATCTTATCTGATCAAAGAGTTCTCTCCTGAATAGTTTACTACACGCCATAATAGCCGAGTTTCTATAAAAGTCATAGGCTCCTAAGACTGCTTCCCTATTGCTCAGGCATATAGCTTCCCCCTGTACAAAGTCTTTTTTCCAATCAAACTCTTCTTCAAAAGAAATAGTCTGGCAAACTGCAATATCCGCATTATAATTATTCAAACTTTGCACCAACATTTCCAGATAATGAATATTGACCACATCGTCACTATCAACAAATGCTATATATTTACCTCTGGCTAAAGCTATTCCTTCATTCCTGGCCGCCGACAAGCCACTATTCTGAGTATGAATCACTTTTACGCGTTCATCTTGACTCACATAGTTATCACACATCACACCGCATTGATCAGTACTGCCATCATCAACAAGTATTAGCTCAAAATCTTCAAATGTTTGTAAGAGAATACTGTCAACACATTCCGAAAGATACTGTTCAACGTTATATACCGGTACAATCACACTCACAGTCAACAAAAAATCCCCCTAGACTTACCCAATATAGGCCTTTATAAGATACGCTGCTTTTAGCTTAAAAGAAAGTTTTGTATTCATTAATACTTTTCCCATATTTTCCCTTACATATGTTCTAAATAGAGTATCATTATCTCTCATGTATAATATGCAGCTATCCAGATAGTCACTTTCTGCCAGGTCCCTTAATGCTGCGTCTTTCTTTTCCAGTAATGAAATAATTTTTCTTCTTACTTCCTGTCCCTTTTCAACAGCAATCCGACCGCTTCTGGAAAGACTGTCATCTCTTTCTCTAATATGGTAATATGCTTCATTTACGTATGAGGCACTTTCACAGCGGATACAATAATTAACGACAAAAAGAAGGTCTTCACAATTATGCAGAGATTCATCAAATAACTCAATCACTTTGTCTCTGTAATAGACCTTATTATAAACTCTACCGGTTACCGTCTTGGGTTGGTCAAAAATATGGGCTGTAAACTCTTTTCCCGTCATGCTCTGTGGCAAACTCGTATTACCGCCCTTTATTTTGCTCCCAGTTTCATTATAATAATCCATCTCACAGCAGACTATGTCTGATTTACTGCTTTCGAGAACTTCTATTAATCGTTTGTACATTTCTGGTGAAACAAAATCATCCGCATCTACAAAAGCAATATACTTTCCACGCGCAGTTAAAATTCCTCTGTTTCTGGCATCGCTCACGCCTCGGTTCGCCTGATGAATAACAACTACTTTCGGAAACCTTTTAGCATATTCATCACATATTAATGAACTTTTGTCCTCCGAGCCGTCATCTACAAGAATGATTTCGTAAGAATCATATTCTTGTGACAGCAAGCTATCTAAGCACTGCTTCAAGTACTTCTCCACATTATAAACCGGTACTATAATACTTAATTCCGGTTTCATCATCGAAACTCCTCCCCTCAATTATTGTCGATTGAAATCGCTGACAAGCCCTTATAACCAACACCAGTCTCAGCCTTTGTTTCCTTCTGAACATAACCACTGAAGACCTGCCATCACTCTGCATTTAAGTTTGAAAGAGATGCTTCTGTCTTTTAGAAATTCATGATACTGTGGTCTGCATAATTCCACGTAATCCCTATTGATCTCTGCAATTCTGACCTTCTCACTGTTGATCCAGTGTTTACATATATCCGAGTATATAAATCCGGTATATTCATCATAAGACTGATAGAGCCGTATTATTTCTTCCTTAGAGGCAACGACCTTTTCTATATTATCTTTCTGCCCTTCGGACCAGCTGCCAATGCTGTTCCTTCTGTAGCAGGACATCTCATCCTCAATATAATAATTATCCCC
>CADBME010000036.1 GCA_902795715.1 uncultured Lachnospiraceae bacterium
AGTGCACATTCTGCATTTTTTCCGTACTCCGCGATTTGAGTGAACCCCGATTACCACAGAAAAATCTGGTGTTCAGGAAAGCTGCGGGGAATGGGCAGGGCATTTCACGATATCGGGATTGACTCCGAGCACGGCAGTGAGAGTGGATAGTTTCTGACGTCGTTCTCCCAACAGCGTGTCCTATCACTGATACATTTCTATTCCCTGGCTGTCGTCCTTCTCCGAGAATTCCTTTAATAAATCTTGTAAACGGTATAAAAACTCCTGCTTTGTAGATTTTGTCTTCCCGTCGAGGAAAGTTAATTTGTGGCTCATATATGCAAAAAAGAATCCTCGATCCATGTTCATGTTATCAACAATCCTTCGCATATTCTTTTTTCCATAATCAGGAGACAGCGCACATACTACGGCTAAAAAAGAAGCAACCTGATCAATTTCGTCTTTAACCTCAGGATCAATATGTTGTAACCGTTCATGTAGTTCATGCACTTTTTGCCTTTGATATCTAAAGCGTTGAGAAAGAATATCATACTTATCTAAGATCAAATGCGTTGAACGATGTGGATCATCTTCGCCACCTAAGTTAAAGACAGCATAGAATAGTCCACGTATTATTACAGAATGGATTTGTTTAATACTTCCTTCTAATAAGGAAATAACATATGCTTCGGGTATTTCCAATCGAATACCATTGGGTGTCCAAATGTTCTTGGGCATATCTGCATATCCTGGATCATTACAAATATCTGCATTCTGATTTACTTTCTCTACCAATTGTTCTGGCGTAATAGATTTCTCTTTCATGTATGAACGCAAATCATTTATCATTTCGGGATCAACATCGAAAGAGATGATTAGATCCTCAATATTATCTAAAGCGTTTTTGGTTTCTTCAGAAAGAGAAGAGTATCCCTTATTGCTTGTAAGAACAGATTCGATAAAAGCCCGGACTCCATTTGTATCGTCGTTTCCAGCAACAATACTACAATAGGAAGAAAAGTCTGAGACTTTGATTGAATCAAAAACGCCCTTCTCCTGTTTAGAAATCCAGCCAGCCGTTTTCTGCATTTTTTCAGCAACAATTTTAGCAGTAATATTTTTCGAAACACGAAACTGCCTCATAAGATCTCCAAGCTGAGGAGTCATCGTTATTTTAGTTAAAGTGAACTGATCCATGGTATTCCTACCTCCTAACTTAGTTTACATTCTATCAAGGAAAATTTCCACTGTCAATCCAAAAATCAATCAAATTTACTTCTAAAATTTGTTTAAAATCAACAATTGATTTTTTGACGAATTTCTATTATGATGCTATATAGATAGATTCTCTCTGGTGCAGAGGTGATCATCATGAAGTTAACATGATACGGAGGTGGCAAATGCCGAAGAAGAACTTGTCAGTGCGATTTGCCATGCAGGAAAAGGGAATTCCGCAATGGAAGGTCGCCCGTGAATGTGGTTACAGTGAAGGTGGGTTCTCCCGATTATTACGGGATGAACTAAGTGAGGAGAAAAGAAAGGAGGTTTTACAGGCAATTGAAAGGCTCAGCGCGGGATCGGCCGCAGCACAATAAAAAAAGGAGCATCAATGTGCTACCAACACATTACCGCCCCTGATCCAGATAAGGATGCTACCAACATCCGAAACCCGGATTGTGCAAAGTCATTGAGTTCCTTCATTAATATGCTTTAACTTGCAACCATATTATAGGCATATCACGAAGGAAAAATCAAGAACTTTCGTTCACAATCTCCCAGTACATTATTTTCAACTGAATACTGCCGCCCCGGCACAGGGTGAGTACGTATCTCTTCCTTATATAAGGCAGGGCTACATGTGCCGCACAATTGAATAAGGAAGGAGTACATATATGGCACAGATTCATATTGATAGGGCTTTTCGCGCCCTTATGCCGCCCATGTCCTCTGATACGAGGGATGCGCTTAAGGATAGTATTGCTGACAAGGGTGTTACAGATCCTGTCACAGTCTGGACCGAGCGAGGGATCATACTCGATGGCTG
>CADBME010000037.1 GCA_902795715.1 uncultured Lachnospiraceae bacterium
GAGATGCGCCTTTACCGCCTGATCGGCCTTGAAATCCTGGCGCTTCAGGAAGACTACCAGAAGATTCTGGAAAAGATTGCCCGCTATGAAGATATCCTCAACAATCCCGAATCCATGAAGAAAACCATGAAGAATGATCTGAAAAAGATCAGGAAAGAATATGGCTTTGCCAGAAAGACCCTGCTGACTGACGCCAAGGCTGCCGTGGTAAAGGAACTGCCCGTCGAGGAGAAGGAAGTGGTCTTTGTCATGGACCGGTTCGGCTATGCCAAGTTGCTTGACCAGTCTACCTATGAGAGGAACACGGAAGCCGTCCACAATGATTTTAAGTACGTGGTTTCTGCCATGAATACGGACCGGATCTGTCTCTTTACCGATTCGGGCCGTCTCCATCAGGTCAAGGCTATGGATGTTCCTTCCGGAAGACTCAGGGACAAGGGGACCCCCATTGATAATATTTCCAATTATGACAGCAGGGAGGAGAGGATTCTCTTTGTGGATTCGGACCGGTCCGTCCTGGAAGGAAATCTTCTCTTTGTCACTGAGGAGGGCATGGTCAAGATGGTTGAGGGGGGCGAATTCAGTGCCCAGAAGAAAACCATCATGGCGACCAAACTGTCCGACAGCGACCGGCTGGCTGCCGTGGCAAGGATTCCCGCGGATGGTACGGATTCCGGAGACAGGGGCAGCGGATCCGGGCCGGGACCTAAGAAAAAGTATCTGATCCTCCAGAGTGAAGCCGGCTATTTCCTCCGTTTTGAACTGGGCGAGGTTACCATGAAGAAGAAAAATGCCCTGGGAATCAAGGGCATGAACCTTTCAAAAGAAGATCATGTACGCCAGATCTATCTCACCGGTATCCGGGAGGAAGAAGCAGATCATATCGACTATAAGGATAAGCCTCTTTATTTTTCCAAAATACGTCTGATGTCCAGGAACACAAAAGGCGTCAAAGTAAGGCGTTGAACCAAAAAAGCGGCCAAAGATTGAAAATTTTTTCAGAATTGTCAACCGAATAGAGACATGGGATAATATGATATCAAGGTCAAAAGGTCAATTTTCTGTAAATTACCAAAACACCATGACAGACATAGCTTTTTAGTGGCGAGCAGAGGAGAAGTTGTTATGACAGCTGAGATGTATAATCAGTCTGTATTTTTGGTATTAAAGGCTGCTTATCTTTACTATATTGACAATAAATCTCAGAATGAGATTGCAAAACAATTAAAAATATCCGTGGCAACCGTATCCAGGCTTAAAAAAAAAAAAAAAAAAGAAAAGATCGTTGAATTTGTCATCAGGGATCCCTATGTGGAATGTATTCATCTGGAAAAGTCCCTCAAAGAGGCTTTCGGTCTGCAGGATGTCATCATTGCCCCGGGAGTCCAGTGCGGGGTAGAAGATGTAGGCACGGATGAGGATGAGACGGAAGAGGAAGTCAAGAAGCTGGTTGCCCTGGAGGGAGCCCGCTATATCCAGAGAATCATCCGGGAAAACGATGTGCTGGGTATCACCTGGGGAAGCACGGTACACCACCTGATCAATTATCTGAATCCGGCCCAGAAAGTGAATGCCACTTTTGTCACCCTCCACGGAAGTATTGCCTGCTGTGATGACGAACTGGATGTCCGTCCTCTGGTCGAAGGAATATCCAGAGCATTCTCCGGAACCAAATATCCCCTGCTGACCGAGGCTCTTATGAGCTCCACCCAGGCTGCTGATGTGATCAAACAGGAGAGGAATGTCGACCGTATACTGAAAATGTTCGATGAGATCGATATTGCTATTGCCGGTGTCGGATCCATGTATCCGGAGATGCGGTCGATTCTGGGTAAACCGGAATTTATGTCCGCGGATGATTTGTCCAACCTGCAGGCGCAAAACTGCGCCGGGGATATTGCTCTGCGTTTCTTTAATCTGCAGGGCCGGGAGTGCAGGACTGATCTCAAGGACCGTATGATATCTATTGACCTGGAGCAATTCAAAAAGATTAAGACCAAAATCGTAGTAGCATCAGGAGTCCACAAGGCCCAGACCATTCTGGCGGCTCTCAAAGGACAGCTGATCGATGTGTTGATCATCGACTATGAGCTGGGAATGGAGATACTGCGATATCGAGCTATGGAGGTGGAACATGAGTGACATTAAAGTATTAGGAATCGGAAACGACCATGCTGCTGTACAGATGAAGAGGGACATTAC